>DASTUJ010000128.1 GCA_035759705.1 Actinomycetota bacterium
CGACCTGAAGGAGGCGGTGGAGGAGCTGGCGGCCGGTCTCGACGTCACTGTGGAGTCGACCGAGCCGTTCGGCTGCTCACTGGTCCTGTAACAGCTCCGCCGAAGCGCCCGGGTGAACCTCTCCACCCGGGCGCTTTGCGCGTTCCGGGGTGAATAGCGCTTGCCGGGGCGCCCTCGGCTGGAGTGCTGGGTATCCTGGTATTGATACGAAACCCAAAAGGAGGGTAGCTTCTAAGTAGTGCAGGAACTCACGCAAGTAAAAATCATCGTCCCAGGGGACAGCGAGATGGTGTCCCTGTTCGGGACCCGGGATGAGCTTTTGAAGGTCATCGAGAAGGGATTCCCTTCGACGACCATCGTGGTCAGAGGCAATGAGATCACGATCTCCGGTGAACCCAGCGAGACGGAAACCGTCGCCCGCCTGTTCGAAGAGTTGATCGAGCTCATGAGCCGCGGCCACGTGTTGACCACCGACTCGGTCGGCCGGTCCATCGACATGGTCAAGCTCGGCGACGTCCGCCCGTCCCAGGTCCTGACCGACGCCATCCTCACCACCCGGACGCGCTCGATCCGTGCGAAAACCGCGGGTCAGAAGCGCTATATCGACGCGATCCGGCGCAACACCATCACTTTCGGCATCGGCCCGGCCGGCACCGGCAAGACCTACCTGGCGGTTGCCGCGGCGGTCCACGCCCTGCAGTCCAAGCAGGTGCAGCGGATCATCCTGACCCGGCCGGCAGTCGAGGCGGGCGAGCACCTGGGGTTCCTCCCCGGCGACATCGCCGCCAAAGTCGACCCGTACCTCCGGCCGCTCTACGACGCCCTCTACGAGATGCTCGAGCCCGACGCCTATGCAAAAGCGATGGAGCGGGGCATGATCGAGGTGGCGCCGCTGGCATTCATGCGCGGCCGGACCCTGAACGACTCGTTCATCATCCTGGACGAGGCGCAGAACACCACCGCCGAGCAGATGAAGATGTTCCTCACCCGTCTGGGCTTCGGCTCCCGGGCGGTCGTGACCGGCGACGTCACGCAGATCGACCTGCCCCGGATGCAGACCTCGGGCCTGACCCTGGTGCAGAAGATCCTCACCGAGATCAACGACGTGGAGTTCTGCTACCTGGACGCCAACGACGTGGTGCGCCACAAGCTCGTCCAGGAGATCGTTGAGGCCTACCGGCTGTTCAACGAGAGCGCTCTCCAGGCAGAGCTGGAACTGGACCAACCGGCTTCGTGACATCCGAACCTCCCAGTAGCAGCCCCATCGCCGTAACGTTGGAGAACGAGCAGGCGATGGGTGTCGACATAGACCGGATAGTGGCCGTCGCCACCCGGACCGCGGACTCCGAAGGGGCTTCCGGAGAGATCTCCATAACCCTGGTCGACCCGGCGCGCATGGCCGAGCTCAATGAGCAGCACATGGGCAAGACCGGCCCGACCGACGTCCTGGCGTTCCCGATCGACGGCCCCGGGGACCCGGGTCTCGGCGGCGACGGACCTCCCCGGATGATCGGGGACCTGGTCCTGTGCCCCGAGATGGCCGCAAAGCAGGCAACCGCCGGCGTGGAGGCGGAAATCGACCTTCTGGTCGCCCACGGCGTGCTGCACCTGCTCGGCTATGATCACGACACCGAAGCAGGCGCCGAGCAGATGCGCCTTCGGGAATTCGACCTCACCGGCCAATCGGGGGCCCGGGCATGACACTCACCCAAACTCAGCTCGCCTTAGCCGGTCTGGCCATCATGTTTGCCTTCGTCACCTCGGCGTGGGTCAACGCGATCCAGCGGCTGACGCTGGCCCGGGCCGAGCTTCTGGCGAACAACCACCCCAAAAAGGGCGCCCTGCTGGTCAAGATCGCCGGCAACACATCCAACTTCCTCACCAGCGTCCTGCTGGTCATGCTGCTGCTCAGGGTCACGGCGACCGTCTTCGTCACCTCCACCGTGCTCCGGCAGGGCTGGCCGGTTCCCGAGCTGATCGCGGTGGCGATCATGAGCGTCGTCCTGTTCGAGTTCGCCGAGCTGGCCCCCCGCACCTGGGTCCTGGAGCGCCTGGACAACGTGCTGCTGGCGGCCGCCCGCCCGGTTTACCTGATCGGGTCGGCCCTCGGCCCGCTGGCGTCGATCCTGATCAAGCTCGGCCGGTTCTTCCTGCTGATCCTCCCCGGAAGGGGCCTGCCGAAAGGCCCGCTGCTCTCCGAGGAGGAGATCAAAGGCATCCTGGACGTCGCACAGTTCGAGGAGGTCATCCAGGCCGACGAGCGGGAGATGATCCACTCGATCTTCGAGTTCACCGACACCGTCGTCCGTGAGGTCATGGTGCCCCGCCCCGACATGGTCTGGGTCGACGCCGCCGCCACCCTCGAGGAGGTCCTCGACGTGACCCTGAAGAGCGGCCACTCCCGGATTCCGGTGATCTCCGAGAACATCGACAACGTCATCGGCATCGTCTACCAGAAGGACGTCATCCGCCGCCTCCACAACGGCGGCCGGTCCAAGGCGGTCAACAAGAAGGCCTCCGACATCAAGCGGGAGGCGGTGTTCGTCCCCGAATCCAAGAAGGTCGCCGAGCTGCTGAGGGACATGCAGCAGGCAAAGACCCACATGGTGGTGGTGGTCGACGAGTACGGCGGCGTCGCTGGCGTGGCGACCATGGAGGACCTGCTGGAGGAGATCGTCGGCGAGATCACCGACGAGTACGACCGGGACGAGCCCAACGTCTCGGTGGTGGGGGAGGACGCTATCAGCGTCACCGCACGCCTCAGCATCGAGGAGCTGAGCGAGCTCCTGGACGTCGAGCTGCCGCACTCCGAGTGGGACTCGGTCGGGGGGCTGGTGGGCGGGATGCTCGGCCGGCTGGCCACTCCGGGCGATACTGTGCAGCACGACGGGATTGAGTTCGAGGTCCACAAGATGAAGGGCCGGCGCATCTCCCACGTGCTCGTGCGGGGCGCTCCGGTCGCCGCCAGCCCGGCGGTCAAGGAGTCGCATTAAGATTCGGTCCTATTCACAAGGAGGTTGCATGCCGCAGGGGTCAGTGAAGGAGTACCACGTCAACGAGAAGGTGGGCATCATCGCGAGCGATGACGGCCTGACGGAGTGGGAGATAGACCCCATCGCGATCGACACCGGCATGTTCCGCTTCTTTCGTGTCGGCCAGCGCGTGACCTTCGACCTGGTGCGCGAGGGCGGCGTAGAGCGGCCACGGAACCTGAGAATCGGGGTCGCTTAAGCGTCTCCGGCTTTTTTCAACGCTGAGAAGCGGTAGAGGATCGGGAGAACCCGGAGGTCTTTCGGCCTGCCGGCTGTCTCCTTCGAGAGAATCACATCATCAAGGTCGGCAACAGTCACCAAAACGCCGTCCACGAGTACTTTGTGAGCGCGGTCAACGAGTCCGAGGTAGCCGGATTGAAATGCGGCGGGATGGAACGCGAGATCAAACTCACCTAGGTCACACACCAGGTTCCACATTTCTGATCGTCCAAGCGACGCACCGTCATGGCTGAACGGAAGGTCCCCGTCCACCGCATCTGTCCGAATTCGCGCGCCGAGCGCCTTGAGAGCCCTGGACAGTCGATTGAGGTTGTCAATGCTGGCCTCAGGTGTGAAATCGATGTCTCGAGTGGCAGGAATCGGCGCCTTTTGAGCAATGGCGGCGTAAGCGCCTATGACGACGTACTCCACGCCGTGTTCGTTGAATATTCGAGCGATACCTGCGGCGTCAAGTTCGGGTGCAGGCATTTTGCCTATGTCGGTTCAGCGTTCCGCCAACTCGCAAGCTGAAGATCTAGCCGGTGCTTTTCCTCAGGACTCCGTGTACCTTCGGAGCGCTCAAGGATCTGGTCGTGCTTGTCCAATGCGACTAACTGCATACGCAAGTCAAAGCCGGCAGCGTTCAGGAGTCTTAGCAGCGTCGGCAGGGTCGGTTGCCGACGGTCACGCTCGTAAGCTGAGATCATCGTGGTCGGAACGCCGGCCATTTCAGCAAGGCTTCTTTGGCTAAGGCCTGATTTGAGGCGAGCTAACTGCAACAAACCTGCAGCGACGGAAGGCGTGGCATCCAACACCTGTGTCATGGCACAATTGTATCCTGATTGACCGAGAGGAAGCAATGGGAGATCGCGTTTACCAAGGCGTCCGGGACCGCAGGGGGTTCGCTGAGGTCTACGTCATCGAGAACCTCAAACGGCGCACGCTGAAAGAACAGCTGTTTCTCTACCGCCCCATTGAGTTCGACTGGGGGTTTCCCGGTGAGGAGTCGATGAACCTGTCGATCACCCTGCTCGCCGACGCCCTCGAGGGCGGCGACGACCCGCTGGTGGACGAGCTCAAAGACCGCCTTCACGACGAGCTGGTGAGCATGCTCCCGGCCGCCGGCTGGCAGATAAACCAGTGGCAGCTCCTCGACTGGGTCTACGGCCGGATCGTGCGCGTGCCGGTGTACCAGCTGCCCCTGGACGAGCTGGGCGGAGGCGTGGAACAGTCGGTTAACTAAGCGCCTGAAAGCCGGGTCTTTGCGCCCGGGCTACCTATAGTTGAACGATGTCTCTCTACAAGGACGAAGCCGTGGTCCTAAGGACCATGCGGCTCGGCGAAGCCGACCGGATCGTGACCCTGGTGGGCAAAAACAACGGCAAGATCCGCGCGGTCGTGAAGGGGGTCCGGCGCACCAAGAGCCGTTACGGCGGGCGCCTGGAACCGTTCTCCTACGTGTCGCTGGTCATCTGGAAGGGCAAGTCGGACCTCCACACCATCACCCAGGCCGAGGTTCTCGACCCGTTCCGGGCGGTGAAGGAGGACCTGGACCGGCTCAACCTGGGCTCGGTGATGCTGGAGGCCTGCGACCGGGTCGCCCAGGAGTCGGAGGACTCTGCCCGGGTCCTGAACCTGCTGGTCGAGTCGCTGCGCCGGCTGTCGGCCGACGGCTCCCCGATGGTCCTGGCCGCCTTCCTTCTGCAGCTCTGCGGCATCGCCGGATTCGCCCCGTCGATGGACCGCTGCGCCGAGTGCTCCCGCCCCGCCTCCTGGTTCTCGCCCGGACAGGGGGGCGCGGTATGCCCCGGCTGCCGGAGCTTCGACTCCGAGGAGGTCGGCACCTCCGTCCTGGAGTTGATGAGCGACCTGGCCCTCCCGCTCAGCGCCACCCCGAGGCTTGTTGGCCGGCCGCCCTCGGTTGAGGAGATGGCCACCGCCGGCCGGCTGGCCCGCTTCTACACCGAGTACCACCTCGAGCGCCGGCTGAAGTCGGCATCGGCAGTTGAGGCAATGGCCCGCTTCTAAGTTGTCCGACCCCAAGTTCGACGCGTTCGCCGAGGACTACGCACGTCACGCGGCCGGCAGCCCGTACAACGCCCTCTACGACCGTCCGGCCGTGCTCTCCTTGCTGGGTGACGTGCGCGGGCAGCGGGTGCTGGACGCCGGCTGCGGGCCGGGCTTCTACGCCGAGAAGCTGGTGGAGCAGGGGGCCGAGGTGGTCGCTTTCGACCAGGGCCCCGGCATGGTCCGGCTGGCCCGGGAGCGGGTGGGGGAGAGGGCGGCTTTTCGGGTTCACGACCTGGCCGACCCGCTCGACTGGCTGGAGGATCACAGCTTCGATGCGATCGTGCTGGCGCTGGTGATCCACCACGTCGACGACCGGGTGGCGGCCCTGACGGAGCTTCACCGGGTGCTCCGCCCGGGCGGTCGAATGGTGGTCTCGACCCACCACCCGGTGTCCGACTGGCTCCGGCGCGGCGGCAGCTACTTCGACGCCCAGGTGGTCGAAGAGGTCTGGAATGAGGGGTGGCAGGTGCGCTACTGGCAGCTGCCGCTGACCACGATCTGCGAGGAGTTCTCGGCTGCCGGATTTGTCATCGAACGGCTGGTGGAGCCTCTCCCGGTGCCGGAGATGGCGACCCGCTACCCGGACGACTACGCCAAGCTCATGCGGGAACCCGGCTTCGTCAACTTCCTCTTGCGCAAGTCGGGCCCGGAGTAGGCCCGGTTGTCCCGAAGTTTGGGGGCCGTTCGGCACTGACGCCTTTCTGCAGGCCCTGCCACTCTGAGCAGGAAGAGAAAGGACTGCAAGATGACCACTCAACTACTAACCGGCCCGGCGCCGGTCCAGGTCGTCGATCTTCCAACCCACACCGAAATCAGCGAGGTCTTTGTTCCTCCCGGCTTCGGTTCACGGCTTCCGTCGAATGCAGCGGGAAGGACCCCGTGGGTCGTTGTCGACCGTGCGTGGGCGAGACGCCTCGGCGTGCAGCGCACCAACGGCGCCTACCGGATCAACCGGCGTGAGCTCGTCGCACGCCTGGCCGAGGCGGAAACCGCGGCCCTGCTCAAAGCCGGCAACGGCAGCCACCTGGTGTCGGCCGCCTGAAAGGCTAGGGGTCGACCGGGGGAGACGGCTCCGGTTCGGACGGCTCGCCGTCCAAGCCGGGAGCAAAGATGTCCACGGACAGAATCCGGCGCCGGCTGACGTTGGCCACCCGGATCCGCCAGCCTTCGTGGGTGATTTCGTCGCCCCGCTTTGCCAGCCGTCCCAGCTTCTCCAGGATGAACCCGGCGACCGTCTCGTAGTCGCCGTCGGGTAGCTGGAGGCCTGAGTACTCCAGGGCCTCGTCGGTGCGCAACCGGCCGGTAGCCTCGCGCAGCTCGTCGGGCCGCATGCGGCCGGGGACCCGGTAGCCGCCCGGGATCTGTTTGATGTCCCACTCCCTGAGATCCGACTCGTCCCGGATCTCGCCGAGCAGTTCCTCGATGATGTCCTCCAGGGTCAGGATGCCGGCGGTGGACCCGAACTCGTCGATGACGATCGCCATGTGGTTCCGCTCCCGCCTCATCTGCAGCAAGACCTTCTCAAGAGGCAGCGACTCGGGGACCACCAGCGCATTGCGCATCGCATCCCTGACCTGGGCGTCGGGGTTGCGCTTGACCTCCCTCAGCATGTCCTTGATGTGAACTACGCCCACGAACTCGTCGGCTCGCTCCCGCCAGACCGGGAACCGCGAGTAGCCGGTGTGCTCGACCGACTCCAACATCTCCCCCATGGTGGCCGAGGTGGAGAGGGACACGCAGGCGACCCGGGGGACCATGGCCTCGACCGCCCGCTTGTCGGGGAACTCCAGGGTACGGGCGAGGATCCTGCTCTGGGCGCCGAGGATCGTGCCGCCCCGGCGGGACTCTTCGATGATGATGGCGATCTCGTCGGGCGTGTGGACCTCACTCAGCTCCGACTTGGCCTCGATCTTGAAGAGCTTCAGCAGCTTGTTGGCCGTCTCGTTGAACAGCCAGATCAGGGGGCGGAAAGCGAAGGTGAACCACCGCATCGGCGTGGAGACCCAGAGTGCAACCGCCTCCGGCTTGGCCAGCGCCAGCGTCTTCGGGACCAGCTCGCCGAGGGCCACGTGCATAAAGGTGATGATGGAGAACGCAATGGCCGTGGCGACTGCGTGCGTGGCGACCACGTCGTAGGGGGCGGGGACGTGCTCGAACCACGTCTCGAAAATCTCCCCCAGCACCGGTTCGCCGACCGCGCCCAGGCCGAGAGAGGCGAAGGTGATGCCCAGCTGGCACCCGGAGAGCATGAGGTTCAGCTGGCCGAGGACTTTTAGGGTGGCGATGCCCCGGCGGTTGCCGGTGGCCGCGAGCTCCTCCATGCGGGTCCGCCGTACCGCAACCAGTCCGAACTCTGCGGCGACGAAGAATGCGTTTGCGCCTACCAGCACGAAGATGGAGGCCAGTTTCCAGGCGGTCAATTGGCCCTCTGAGGGACGGGTGCGTACATCCGGCTAAAGCCTACTCGGTCCTGGGAGGGGTCAAGCGCTAGTCTGCGATCTATGACAACCGAGCTTTCTGTAGGGGAGCGGATCCTGGCTCTCGCCAAAGGCGATATCACCCAGATACCCGCTGACGTGATAGTCAACGCAGCCAACGAGTCACTTTCCGGCGGCGGTGGCGTCGACGGCGCCATACATCGGGCGGGTGGGACGCAGATCATGGGTGACCTCCAGCGCCGCTACGGCAAGCGCCGCCAGTGCCCGACCGGCAGCGCGGTGGTAAGCGAGGCCGGCGACCTTCCGGCGAAGTGGGTAGTCCACGCCGTCGGCCCCCGCTGGCGCGGCGGCAACTTCCTGGAGTCGGACATGTTGTGGTCGGCCTACCGGAGCTCGTTACACCTGGCCGACCAGCTGGGTGCCAAGACCGTGACCTTCCCGGCGATATCGACCGGCATCTACGGCTACCCGGTCGACAAGGCGGCGCCGGTGATCGTGAGCGCCCTTAAGGAGGGCCTGGAGCGGGCCGAGTCGGTCGAACGGGCGACGTTGGTCCTGTTCACCGGCGGCCCGCTGGCGATTTTCGAGGCCGCCCTGCAGGAGATCGCGTCGATGGGAAGCATCAGATCCTACGAGCCCGACCCCGGCCGGGACGACGGCGGCGTTTGACGACGCAGGTAAGCGGTACGGTTTCTAAGGCACACTCCCTAGACCCAAGGAGCCCGAGATGGGAAACAGAAGGCCGCAGGTCGTAGGCAGCATCGCCCAACCGGACATCGAGCAGGCGATCTCCTGGCAGCTCGAGCGGCTTCCGGGCCTGAGGTACATCTCAGGCGGTGAGACCGGCGACCGGAAGAACTGGATCGTGCCTTTCATCGAATCCCTGCGCGACCACCCCGACCTCGAGGTCGCCCAGGAGGGCAGGTGGGGCAGCTACGAGGACCTGCTGGTACACCGGGTCAAGCCGGGCCACAAGCTGGACGGCTCCACGATGTCGCTCGGGACGCTGAAGCGGACCCGGGAGGAGCTCGACGTCCTCGATCGCCTGACCGCAGACCTGCCGGAGCGTCCGCCGCTGCTGGTGGGCATCCCCGACTACCTCAACCTGGCGCTCTTCTCTATGGGCAAGCTGGGGCCGGTCAAGCACCGTAAGCCGTTCCTCGACATGGTCGTCAACGACATCTCGGAGACACAAAGAGAGTTCGGGGACCGGGTAATCTTCCAGCTCGAGGCGCCGTTGCACCTGGTCGCCACCGCCAAAGCCGGCCCGCTGAGCCCGGTCGTCGCCGGCGTGATGGCCGAACGCCTGGTAAAGGTCGCCCTCCGTGCGCCCGAGGGGACCCGCTTCGGCGTCCACCTGTGCCTCGGCGACCTGAACCACGAAGCCCTGTCCCCGATGAAAAGTGCCGCGCCGGTCGTCCACCTGTACAACGAGCTGTCCAGCCGGTGGCCGGCCGACCGGCCGCTGGAGTTCATCCACGCCCCGCTCGCCGGGGGCCGGGAGCCGCTGTCGACGGATCCCAAGTTCTACGAGGCGTTTCGGAATCTGTACCGGGACGGTACGGCCAGGTTTGTTGCGGGGGTCGTCCAGGAGGAGCAGGACGAGGCCGACCAGCTGGTGGTTCTCAAGCTGATCGAGCAGATGATCGGCCCGGTCGACGTCGCGACCTACTGTGGGCTGGGCCGCCGGTCGCCCGAAGCTGCGGATGCGGCGGCGGAGCGGACCATGCGCCTGATCGAGGCTTCAGCCCGAGTCTGACCTGATCAACCCGACCCCGGCCAGGACGACGGCGGTGCCGAGGATGACGTTTAGCTCGATTCGCTCCCGGAGCGTCACCGCGCCGACGATCACGGCCACCACCGGAATCAGGTAGGTCACCAGCGCCGCCCCGGAGGCGCCCCGGTTGGCGATCAGCCGAAAGTTGATGGCGTAGGCGATGCCGGTCCCGAGGATGCCCAGGGCGAGGATCGCCACCACCGCGTCGATCCGGAACTCCGGCTCCGGCCACCCCATGAATGGGATCAGCAGGAGGCTGAGTACCGCCGATGCGCTCACCTGCCCGGCCGAGAGGCTGAGCGGCGTCAACCCCCGGCCACGGAGATGATGGGCGGCGTAGACGAACCCCACGCCGTAGCAGGCGGCGGCCACCAGGCAGGCCAGCCCGCTCCAGGTCGCGACCTGGGAGCCTGAGTTCCACGGCTCGAAGATCACCACCGCACCGGCGAAGCCGAGGATGAGCCCGGCAAGCTTGCGGCCGCCCACCCGCTCGCTCCCGATGCTGAAGGCGATCACCGCCGTCCACATCGGCGTGGTGGCGTTGAGGACCCCGGCGATCGCCGAGTCAATCCGCTCCTCGGCCAGGGCGAACAGGAAGTAGGGGATGACGTTGGCGACGGCCGCCAGAGCCGTCAGGTGCACCCAGATGATCGGCTCCCGGGGGAGCCGGGAGCGCCGGATGAGGCTGAAGGCCGTCAGCGCCAGGGCCCCGAGCCAAAGCCGGAAGACCGTGTTCTGCACCGGCGAGAAGCCCCGGAGCGACACCTTGATCGACAGGAAGCTGGTGCCCCAGATGGAGGCCAAGAGAAACAGATAGAGGAGGTCGGCCCGGGCGAGGCGGTGCTCGGGGGAGCCTCGTTCGGCCTTGATTGCGGGTGTTGACTTCACGCCTCTCAAAGTAACCGTCGCGCGCCGCTTATCACCGCCCCCAGGCACGATGTGTAGCATGGAGTGAAATGAGCACTCCTTCCCTCGACACGATCGTCGACCTTTCCAAGCGCAGAGGCATCATCTTTCAGTCCGGCGAAATCTACGGAGGGCTCCGTTCCGGCTGGGATTACGGGCCCCTCGGCGTCGAGATGAAAGAGAACGTCAAGCGTGCCTGGTGGCGTTCGATGGTCCAGTTGCGGGACGACGTCGTGGGCCTGGACTCCTCGGTAATCCTGAACTCCACCGTCTGGGAGGCCTCCGGCCACCTGGAGGTCTTCACCGACCCACTCGTCGAGTGCGCCAAGTGCAACACCCGGCACCGGGCCGACCAGATCGGCGACAAGTGCCCGAACTGCGGCAGCGACGAGCTCGGCGACCCCCGCAACTTCAACCTGATGTTCAAGACCCACATCGGGCCGATCCAGGACGACAAGAACGTCGTCTGGCTCCGCCCCGAGACCGCCCAGGGCATCTTCATCAACTTCATGCAGGTCCAGGCGTC
>DASTUJ010000129.1 GCA_035759705.1 Actinomycetota bacterium
CTGGGATTTGCCGAAGATCGGATCTGGTGGGGCGCCTACTCCTGCGACCTGCCCCTCTTCCTCCGGGCGCACCCGGAAGCTGTACGCAAGCGGTCGTTTCTGTTCGTAGGACGGCTGGTGCCGGAAAAGGGAATAGACGTGCTGGCCCGCGCATACGCACAGTATCGAAGCACCTGCGAGGACCCGTGGGAGCTCGAGATATTCGGCAGTGGACCGCTAGCCGAGGCTGTCACAGGAGCGGAAGGCGTTACCAGCAACGGTTTCGCTCAACCCAGCGACCTGCCCCTTGCTTACGCCTCGGCGGGCTGTTTTGTGATGCCGAGCGTCTTCGAACCCTGGGGGGCGGTAATCCACGAAGCGGCCGCCGCAGGGTTGCCGATTATCTGCACGACCGCGTGCGGTGCTGCTCCTCACCTGGTGGAGGACGCAACTAACGGCTACCTGGTGGAGCCGGGAAACGCTCACATGCTGGCGCGGGCGATGCGGCGTATTTCAAATCTGGACGCGGCGGAACTGGGGCACATGGGCGCCATGAGCTCACTGCTCGCCGAGCGCTACAGCCCGGAACTCTGGGCGCACGCCTTCATCCAGCGGTCTGCCGAGGCTTTGGATAACCGGCGCTCTGGTGAGAGCGGGCAAAAACACTACTGAACGCGAGCAGGACGGGAACCCAGGGAAATCTTTGGAAGAGTACCGGCTGGGTCAGGCTGACCGTGAACGCGGCGGCAAGGCTTCCGAGTATGCCCGCCTGCACGATACGCAGCCGTTTTTGACCCGAGTCACGCCTTACGGTCTTGACCGCGATCAGGATCACGCCCAGATATCCGAACATGGCCAGGACGCCGCCGGTGTGCCAGATCATGAGAGGCGCATTGTGAACCTGCTGGCCGCTGTGCGCGACAGAGTCTTTCTCGGCAAAACCTACTCCTACCAGCGGATTCTTATAGATCCGGTCGAGCGCGGCGCGGATCGTCGCCAGCCTGATCGAGCCTGTTCCGGCGCCGCCCCTTACCTCGGTGAGCCGGTCCATCGGGGTGACCCCGGTGTCCAGCCGCTCCCGCAGCATGGGGCCGACCGTCGAGAAAGCGATTAACAGGCACGCGATCACGAAGATTCCGCTGACCATCGCTCCGGCAGTGGGCAGGCCGCCCGGCCGGAACTTCAACCAGTAATAGCCCATAACGCCGGCACCGACGATAGTTCCCAGAGCTGCGCCCACCGAACCTGAGAGCAGAACTGCGGCTAGGCAGAGTAACGAGCAGAGGGCTAACAACAACGAGATCAGCGGTTTTCGTGCAGTGAGAAGTGCGGCGGCTAGAGCAATTGGCGCCGCGAGGGCCCCCGCGCTCCCAAGGTGATTGACGTGATCGCTGAAGCCCGAAAGCCGACCGTAAGCCAAGGGCCCCAAAAACGGCACGTCGATGCCCTGGAGTTGTAGGGCGGCACCTACTCCCTGAATTGCGCCGGCCACTGCAACCACATACATCGCCCAGACCAACCCGATCTCACGCGTAAGCGTCGATGAAGCCAGAAGTGGGAGGGCCACGGTCACAAACAAAATTCGTACCAACCCCCCGAAGGACCCCGTTCTATCGCTGGCAAGAAGCGACGACAGGGTGCCACCGACAACCAGCGACAGGACGCAGAAGTAATAGAAGGCGGGGCGGATCAAGTTGATTGCGATGCTTTGGGGAGACGCCAGGAACCGGTAACCCATGAGAACCAGAGCGGCAATAAGCAGCCCATCGCCCAGGGTGATAAAGCTTGTGAGCCTCACGTTCACGAAGCTGCTCAAGCCCAGCCCAGCGATAAAGAGCATGGCGGTTACTGCGGGGTAGAAGGGTTCGCTGCGCTCGGCTAGGGCGGTAACAGACTGGACTGAGTGTCGCGGACTTGGTGCACCCGAGCTAAGGCGGTTCCTCGGTTCAGTGATGGCGATCGACCCCCCGGTCCTGAGCATGGGGCGTGGCTCGAACTGCCCACAGCATACTTAAACTTCCAGAGAATCGAGGAATCTACAATCGCCCACGGTCGCCGGTACGTTGTACCGGTGATCTCGCGGTTACCCGGTCAGCTTTACGCCGCGCCGCCGGGGCCTGAACTGAAGGTTTTGGTGTTCTCGGCCAGCCGGCCCATCTGGTTGGCGTTGCGGATGACCTCCTTGAGGGCGGTCAGATCCGATCCCATTCCCTGGAGTCTGGCGAACTGGTCGGCGGGAGCGGGCTCAACCGCCTCAGCCCGGGTCAGAGGATCTGTGAAACGGACCCTGACCGAGGAGTGAGTTGAGCAAATGCGCCGGAACCCCACGGTGTCGGGAGCCCACTCGATCGACGAGAGGGGGTAGGCGCACAGCAGGGTGAACGGTTGGTGGATGGAGAGTTTGTTCCACAGGGTCTCGAGGCGGAGGGCCGCTTCCTGGTTGGCCTCGGCCCAAAGCAGCGCGACCATCTCCCCGTAGATCCGAAGCCCGGAGCTGCCGTGTCCGGTCGACCGGACCAGGGCCCCTACGACCTGCACGAATAGCTCGGGGTCTGGAAGGCCGTCGACCATAAACCTGGCGAGCGTCTCGGCCGCGTCGAGATCGACAAAAAGGTTATTGCGCCGGGCGGTGTCTATGTCTTGTCCTCCGGCTTCGAGAACGGTGATAAAGGCGGCGCGGTGGGCAGGTGTTGCCACAAGTATCACGGGCTCGCCGGCCTGCATCGCCGGGATGAAGAAATCACGCACGCACTCCACCAGGAGATCCTCTGCTTCGTAGAACTCCACAAGGTGGTCATGCATGCGAACTCTTTCTCCAAGAGTTGTAGTTACTTCCTATCGGCACAAATACGCTTCATTTAAGAAGGCAACTTCAAAGATGTTCAGTTCTTCGACGCAGGCGTAATGTGCCTCCGGCTAAACAAATCCTGGCCCTTTCCGACCTGACTGCTGAATACGTCGATTGCCAGGCACGGTAAGATCATTGGACGCCCTCGGGCTGGTCGGTCGTAATTGACCATGCAAGGGCTTGAATGTTACCGTTGACGATCTGTGCGTGAACCCTTAGAGGGACTTTAAGGACTTCATGCACCCCGAAGCGCACCATGTCCCGGAGTACCAACGAGCGGCTTAGATCGGCTGCTCCAATCCGGAACTGGTGCACCGACTAGCGGATTTACCCGATACCCGCGTTTTACGCGTGGTCCGGGGGCCTTCCGCATAAAGCAACAACAAGAAGGACACCAAAGGTATGCCCACGATTCAGCAGCTTGTCCGGAAGGGCCGCAAGCCCCCACGGTCGAAGATGAAAACGCCAGCCCTAAAGGGATGCCCGCAGCGGCGCGGCGTCTGCACCGTCGTCAAGACGCAGACCCCGAAGAAGCCGAACTCCGCACTCCGAAAGGTTGCTCGTGTTCGTCTGACCTCGCAGGTTGAGGTTTCTGCCTACATCCCGGGCATCGGCCACAACCTCCAGGAGCACTCGATTGTGCTCGTCCGAGGCGGCCGCGTGAGAGACCTCCCTGGTTTCCGGTACAAGATCATCCGTGGTGCGCTGGACACCGCCGGTGTGCGTGGCCGCAAGCAGGCCCGCAGCCGCTACGGCGCGAAAGCCAAGTAGATGCCCCGTAAAGGTCCGGCAGACAGGCGTGAACCGGTAGGCGATCCCGTTTACCACAACGCCATGGTCACCCAGATGATCAACCGCCTCATGCTGCACGGCAAGAAGTCCGTCGCAGAGAAGATTGTTTACGGGGCCCTCAAGGTCGTGTCCGAGAAGACCGGCGGAGACCCCACCCAGACGTTGCGCAAGGCCATCGAAAACGTCCGTCCGCTCATCGAGGTCAAATCTCGCCGGGTCGGCGGCGCCACCTACCAGGTCCCCGTCGAGGTAATCCCCCGGCGCTCCAGCACGCTTGCCGTGCGGTGGATGGTCAACTTCTCCCGGGCTCGCAAGGAGCGCACCATGGCTCTTCGGCTGGCCGGCGAGCTCATGGACGCAGCCAACGGCGCAGGCGCTTCGGTTAAGCGTCGTGAGGACCTGCACAAGATGGCAGAGGCCAACAAGGCCTTCGCGCACTACAGATGGTAGAGAGCTAGAAGATTTGAGAGCGGACCGGTTGACCATGCACGCCTAGCGGCAGTGCCATGACCAACCGGCCGGGAGTAATCTCCCGGCCGCTTTTTTTGAAGGTTTGAGAACTTAAAAGTGATGTGGATCAGGAAATGAATAACAAGGTTATGGATAAAAAAGAAGCGATTCAGACGAAGCAAAAGGTCTCCGCAATTCGCGAGATCCCGCTCGGCCGTACCCGGAACATCGGGATCATGGCGCACATCGACGCGGGTAAGACCACCACAACCGAACGCATCCTTTTCTACACCGGCCGCACCTACAAAATCGGAGAGGTTCACGACGGCGCAGCCGTCATGGACTGGATGGTCCAGGAGCAGGAGCGTGGCATCACCATCACCTCTGCCTCCACCACCGCAAAGTGGAAAGACCATGTAATCAACATCATCGACACCCCCGGCCACGTCGACTTCACGGTCGAGGTCGAACGGTCCCTTCGAGTCCTCGACGGGGCCGTTGCTGTGTTCGACGCCGTTTCCGGTGTCGAGCCCCAGACCGAGACCGTATGGCGCCAGGCCGACAAGTTCCGGGTGCCGAGGATCTGTTTCGTCAACAAGATGGACCGCGTCGGCGCCGACTACTTCGCCGCCGTCGAGAGCATGCGGGAGCGCCTGGGCGCCCACCCGCTGCCCATCCAGATTCCGTGGGGCAACGAAGCCGACTTCAAGGGCATTATCGACCTCGTGCAGATGCGGGCCTACCACTGGGACACCGAGACCGGTGTCGACTACCAGGTGGTCGACATCCCCGAGGAGCTCAAGGCCGACGCCGAGCACTGGCGCCACGAGCTGTACGAGGCTCTGGCCGAGTTCGACGAGGAGGTCATGGAGGCCTACATCCACGGCCACGAGGCGTCCAACGAGCACCTGAAGCAGGCGCTCCGCAAGGCGACCCTGGCGGGCGAAGCCCAGCCGGTCCTCTGCGGAACCGCTTTCAAGAACAAGGGTGTCCAGACGCTGCTCGACGCAGTCATCGCGTACCTGCCGGCGCCTACCGACGTCCTCCCCGTGACCGGCGAGGTTCCCCGGACCGGCGACACTGTAGAGCGAGCCCCCTCCGACGAGGAGCCGTTCTCCGCACTGGCCTTCAAGATCATGAGCGACCCGCACGTGGGACGAATCACCTACATGAGGGTCTACTCGGGCGTCATGCGCTCGGGTGGTGCGCTGCTCAACTCCACCCGTGACCGCAAGGAGCGGGCCGGCCGGTTGCTGCAGATGCACGCCAACCACCGTGAGGACCTGTCGGCATGCATGACCGGTGACATCGTCGCCGTCGTCGGCCTGCGCCACACCCTTACCGGTGACACCCTGTGCGACCCGGAGTACCCGATCATGCTGGAGTCGCCCATCTTTGCGGCGCCGGTTATCCAGCTGGCGATCGAGCCGAAGACCAAGATGGACCAGGACAAGCTGGGCAACGCCCTGCACCGGTTGAGCGAAGAAGACCCGACCTTCAAGATCCACACGGACGAGGAGACGGGCCAGACGATCATCGCCGGCATGGGTGAGCTTCACCTCGAGGTCCTGGTCGACCGGCTGACCCGTGAGTTCAACGTCGACGCCAACGTCGGTCGGCCGCAGGTTGCCTACCGTGAGTCGATCACCAAAGCCGTTCCCCGCCACATCACCCGCTACATCAAGCAGACGGGTGGTAAAGGTCAGTTCGCACACGTGGAGATCGCTCTGGAGCCCATGGGCCCCGGCGGCGGCTACGAGTTCGTGAACAAGATCAAGGGCGGCGCCATCCCCACCGAGTACATCGGGTCGGTGGACGAGGGCATCCAGGAGTCACTGGCTTCGGGCGTTCTGGCCGGCTACCCGCTGGTCGACGTGCGGGCCACCCTGACCGACGGGTCGTTCCACGAGGTCGACTCGTCCGAGATGGCGTTCAAGATCGCCGGTTCCATGGCGCTGAAGGAAGCCGCCCGCAAGGCGGACCCCCAGCTGCTCGAGCCGGTCATGGAGGTCGAGGTATCGACCCCCGAGCCCTTCATGGGCGACGTCATGGGCGACCTCAGCTCCAGGCGAGGGCGTATCGAGAAGATGGACAGCCGGGGTGCGCTGCAGATCATCCGGGCCCAGGTACCCCTGTCCCAGATGTTCGGGTACGCAACCGACCTGCGCAGCAGCACCCAGGGCCGCGCAACCTACACGATGCAGTTCCACTCCTATCAAGCGGTCCCCAAGGCTCAGGCCGAAGAGATCGTCAAAAAAGTTCGCGGCGAGTAAGGACACCAGCAAATGGCAGCGGGACAGAAGATTCGAATCAAGCTCAAGGCCTATCACCACGAGGTGATCGACCAGAGCGCTCGCAAGATAGTGGACACGGTTCAGCGCACCGGTGCTTCGGTGCACGGCCCGGTGCCGCTGCCTACCCGCATCGAGAAGTTCGCGGTGATCCGGTCGCCGTTCAAGGACAAGGACTCTCGCGAGCACTTCGAGATGCGGACCCACAAGCGAATCATCGACATCGTGGACCCCACGCCCAAGACCGTCGACTCGCTGATGCGGCTGGACCTCCCGGCCGGCGTTGACATTGAAATCAAGCTCTAAGGCAGGCTGAGGAAATGGCTGAAATAACAAAAGGGATCCTCGGTCGCAAGATCGGCATGACCCAGATTTTCGACGACAAGTCACGGGTGGTCCCGGTGACCGTCATCCAGGTTGAGAACTGCCGGGTCTCCGGCGTTCGCACCCAGGAGAAGGACGGCTACACCGCCATCCAGATGACCTTCGGCGACGTCAAGGAGAAGAGTCTGTCCAAGCCCGAAGTCGGCCACCTCAAGGCGGCCGGCGTTCCTCTGGCCCGCCACCTGGTGGAGATGCGCCTTAAGGACGTCAGCAGCTTCAAGGTCGGCCAGGAGATCAAGGCGGACATCTTCGCCAAGGGCGAGCACGCCGACGTTGTCGGTGTCTCCAAGGGCAAGGGCTTCGCCGGCGTCATGAAACGTCACAACTTCCACGGCAAGTCGGCTTCCCACGGAACCCAGCGCAAGCACCGTTCCCCCGGCTCCATCGGCGCCTGCGCCACCCCGTCCCGTGTCTTCAAGGGCATGAAGATGGCGGGCCGCATGGGACACGAGCGGGTCACGATGCTGAACCTCGAGGTTGTGGAGGCAGACGCCTCCAAGGACCTGCTCCTCATCCGCGGCGCAGTGCCCGGGCCCAACGGCGGCCTGGTTCTCGTCCGCTCCACGAACAGGGGGGCCTGATGGCCGACACCAAGACTTCCGCCCCCAAGGCGCCGCTCTTCGGAGCCGACGGCAAGCAGAAGGGCGACTTCGATCTTCCCGAGACCTACGACATAGAGCCGAACGTCCCGGTGATGCACGCAGTGGTTACCGCGCAGCTGGCGGCGGCCCGTTCCGGCACCTCATCCACGAAAACCCGTGGCGAGGTCCGAGGCGGAGGCGTCCGCCCCTGGAGGCAGAAGGGGACCGGCCGTGCTCGCCACGGCTCGATCCGTGAGCCCCAGTGGGTCGGCGGCGGCGTCGCCCACGGCCCCAAGCCCCGGGACTACTCGCAGCGCATCTCCAAGAAGGAGAAGGCGCTGGCGCTGAACGGCGCACTGACGGTCCGTCTTCGCGAGGGCGCAGTGAAGGTCGTTGAGTTCCCGACCCTCGACAGGCCGGAGACCAAGCGTGCGGTCCAGCTGCTGGAGCAGTGGGGTTGCCAGGGCAAGGTACTGTTGGTCGTAGGTTCCGAGCGTCTGGACGACAACCTGTTCCTGTCGCTCCGCAACCTGGGACACGTCCTGGCGGTTTCGTCGCCGACGGCCTACCGGGTGCTGGCGGCGGACACGATCATCATCTCCAAGTCGGCCTTCGACGAAGCTAAAGAGGAGGCCAAATGAGCGCCCGCGACGTAATTCTCAGGCCGGTTGTGAGCGAGAAGTCCTACGCCCTGATCGACGAGAACTCGTACACGTTTCTGGTTCACCCCGACGCCAACAAGGTGCAGATCCGCCAGGCGGTCGAGGAGATCTGGGGAGTCAAGGTTTTGAAGGTCAACACCCAGAACCGCAGCGGGAAGGTCAAGGCCACCCGTATGGGCAAGGGAAAGCGGAAGAACACTCGCCGGGCAATCGTGAAGCTTGCCGAAGGCGACAAGATCGAGCTGTTCGAGACCAGGTAGGGGATAGGTAATGGGAGTACGTAAGTCAAGGCCGACCACTCCTGGCCGGCGCGGTATGTCGCACTCGACCTTTTCCGAGGTTACCCGCGACCACCCCGAGAAGAGCCTGGTCAGGCCCAACCCCAAAAAGGCAGGGCGTAACGTCCACGGTCGTATCACCACGCGCCACCAGGGCGGCGGTCACAAGCGCAAGTACCGGGTTATCGACTTCCGTCGCAACAAGGATGGGATTCCGGCACGGGTCGCCGAGATCGAGTACGACCCGAACCGCAACGCGCGCATCGCGCTGCTTAACTACGTGGACGGAGAGAAGCGCTACATCCTCTGCCCGAACAAGGTTTCCGTGGGTGACAAGCTGCAGAGCGGCGTCGGGTCCGAGATCCGGCCCGGCAATGCGCTGGCGCTGGCGAACATCCCGCTCGGCACCGTCGTGCACAACGTCGAGCTGACGCCGGGAGGCGGCGGCAAGATGGCACGCTCCGCCGGGACGTCGGTGCAGCTGGTGGCCAAGGAAGGCAAGATGGCAACGCTGCGTCTTCCCTCAACCGAGGTTCGCCGGGTGCCGGTCGACTGCAAGGCGACCATCGGCGAGGTGGGCAACGCAGAGTTCGAGCTGATCTCCATCGGCAAGGCAGGACGTAACCGCTGGAAGAACAAGCGGCCGGGCGTCCGAGGCGTGGCCATGAACCCCGTCGACCACCCGCTGGGTGGAGGCGAGGGCAAAGCTTCAGGTGGGCGTCACCCGACGTCGCCCTGGGGCAAGAAGGAAGGCCGCACCCGCAAGGAAGGCAAGTACTCGGACGACGCCATCCTGCGCCGTCGTGGAAGCAAGAGAGGCTAACTATGAGCGCAGCGAATATCCAAGCCTTGCCTTTTACTGTCCGCAGCGACGAAGGAGCGTAGGCAGTGCCTAGGTCTATGAAGAAGGGTCCCTTTGTGGACGACCATCTCCTGAAGAAGGTTGATGAGCAGAACAAGCGCGGAGAGAAGCGTGTGATCAAGACCTGGTCCCGCCGCTCCACGCTCATTCCCGACATGGTCGGCCACACTCTGGCCGTTCACGACGGGCGCAAGCACGTACCTGTGTACGTCACCGAGTCGATGGTTGGTCACAAGCTGGGCGAGTTCGCACTCACCCGGACCTTCCGGACACACGGCCACCACACCGAGAAGAGCACGAGGCTCAAGTAATGGCAAAGGCAGCTGTTCAGACATACAAGGCCGGGGCGAAGTTCATTCGCATCAGCCCCTACAAGGTGCGCGAGGTCGCGGCCATCATCAAGGGCATGCACGTCGACGAGGCGCGCCGCATCCTGGCCTTCACTCCGAAGGCTGCCAGCTTTGAGATGAGCAAAATTCTCGAGAGCGCCATTGCGAACGCCGAGCACAACTTCCAGGTGCCGCAGGAGGAGTTGTACGTTAGGTTTGTCTCAGCGGACGAAGGCGTGACCATCAAGCGGTTCCGCCCCCGTGCGCAGGGCCGTGGTTTCCGGATCCGCAAGCGGACCTCGCACATCCAGCTCGAGCTCGAGCGCAGGGTCGGCGAGGTCGTCGAGAAGCCCCGCCGGGCTACCAAGGGAGCGACCAAGCCGGCTACGCCGAAGGGCGGAACGAAGGCCGACGCAACCGACAAGGGAAGCGCCCAGTCAAAGGGCGGTTCCAAGCCCAAGCCGGATCCCAAGGCAAAGGTCAAGTCGGCGGAAGAGAAGCCGGGGGCGGCAAAAGCCAAGGCAACTCCCTCCGAAACCAAGGCGGCCGAGGGTCGCTCGACTTCAAAAACATCGGCCGGCTCGACTTCAAAAGCCACCGCAAAGTCGGAGCCCGCTAAGGCCTCCACCAAAACCAAAAAAGAAGGTAACTGATGGGTCAGAAGGTACATCCGTACGGGCTTAGGCTCGGAATCACCACCGACTGGAAGTCGCGTTGGTTTGCCGACGGTGCCCAGTACCGGGACTACGTGGAGCAGGACGCCAAGATCCGGCACTACCTCAAGAATTTGCTTCCGCACGCAGCCATCGGCCGCCTGGAGATCGAGCGCACCCGTGAGCGGGTTCGGGTGACGGTTCACACCGCACGCCCGGGCATCGTCATCGGCCGCCGCGGCGCACAGGCCGACGAGATCCGCGGCTACCTCGAGAAGATCGAGTCCAAGGCAGCCCGGGCCCAGACCGGCAAGGACGTCAACGTTCAGGTCAACCTCGACATCGTCGAGGTCAAGACCCCCGACGCCGACGCCCAGCTGCTGAGCCAGGCGATCGCCGAGCAGCTCAGCTCCCGGGTGTCCTTCCGTCGGGCCATGCGCAAGGCAGTCAACACCGCCATGAAGGCCGGCGCCCTGGGCGTCAAGGTTCAGACCTCCGGCCGCCTCGGCGGCACCGAGATGAGCCGGCGTGAGGGTTACCACGAGGGCAAGGTTCCCCTGCACACGCTGCGGGCGGACATCGACTACGGATTCAGCGAGGCCCCCACCGCTGCAGGCCAGATCGGCGTCAAGGTCTGGATCTACAAGGGTGAGGTCATCGTTCAGCGCGGCGGCATCCGGGTTCCGGCTCCCGCAGCGGCTGCTCCTGCTGCGCCCCCTTCGGGTGGTCGCGGCGGCGGACGTGGTCCTCGCGGCGGCGGCAACCGTGGCGGAGGCGGCGGTGGCGGAAGCCAGCGCCAGCCGAACCTGGCACGGTCACCCCAGCCGAGCGGCATGTTGACCCCGTCGCAGCCCCAGTCGTTTGCTCCGGACGCCCCGGTACCGGGCGCTTCTGCTCCCGCACCGGCGGCACCCCCCGCAGCGGCTCCTCCGGCTGAGGCAACTGCGCCGACCAGCGCGCCGGAGTCGGTCACCGACGCTCCCCCGGCCGCAACGCCCGAAACTGGATCCGGAGGTGCCTCCTAATGCTTTCTCCTCGCCGAGTTAAGCACCGCAAGGTGCACCGCGGCCGTCGCCGTGGCCTGTCGAAGGGCGGCACCACGCTGAACTTCGGCGACTACGGCCTGCAGGCGCTGGAAGCTGCCTGGATCACCAACCGCCAGATCGAGTCAGCTCGTGTGGCGATCACCAGGCACGTCAAGCGTGGCGGACGGGTGTGGATCAACATCTTCCCGGACAAGCCGTACACCAAGAAGCCCGCCGAGACCCGCATGGGCTCCGGAAAGGGCAACCCCGAGGGCTGGGTCGCGGTGGTCAAGCCCGGCCGGGTGATGTTTGAGTTGACCGGGGTGCCGGAGGACGTGGCGAAGGAAGCCATGCGGCTTGCCGGCCACAAGCTTCCGATCAAGTGCAAGTTCGTTACCCGGGAGAGCCAGGGGCAGGGAGTATGAACGTAGACGCTTTGCGGGAGATGAGCTCGGCCGACCTCGGCGAGCGCCTGGACGAGGTGAAGGAGGAGTTCTTCAACCTTCGCTTCCAGAACGCCACCGGCCAGCTGGAGAACTTTGCCCAGATCAAGCAGGTCAAGCGCGAGATCGCTCGGATCAACACCTTGGTGCACGAGCGCGAGCTTGGGATCGAGATTGAGCCCAAGCCGCAGAAGGTTGCGAAGGCCAAGCCCCGCAAGGACAAGGAAAAAGAGGGCAAAGAGGGCAAGGCCAAGAGCAAGAAGGCCGCCAAGAGTGACGACGACGCAGATGGAGAAGATTGATGGCTGAAGAACGGCCGCAACGTAAAACTAGAACCGGCTTCGTCGTGAGCACGAAGATGGACAAGACGGTAGTGGTGAACACCATTCAGACGGTGCGTCACCCGCTGTACTCGAAAATCTACAAGCGCAACGTCAAGCTGTACGCCCACGACGAGACCAACGACGCCAATGTCGGCGACAAGGTCCTGATCTCCGAGACCCGGCCGCTGTCCAAGCTGAAGCGCTGGAGAATCGTTGAAGTTGTGGAGCGCGCCAAGTGATTCAGGCCGAGACCCGATGCAAAGTCGCCGACAACACCGGCGCACGTGAGGTCCTGATCATCAAGGTCCTCGGTGGATCCCGCAGGCGCTACGCGTCGGTGGGCGACATCGTGGTCGCCACAGTGAAGGACGCCCTGCCCAACCAGCAGGTCAAGCGTGGAGACGTAGTCAAGTGTGTTGTCGTTCGCACCGCCAAGGAGAAGCGGCGGCCGGACGGCAGCTACATCAAGTTCGACCAGAACGCAGTGGTGATCATCAACGAGCAGAAGAACCCTCGCGGCACCCGAGTCTTCGGACCCGTGGCACGTGAGCTGAGGGATCGCAAGTTCATGAAGATCATTTCGCTCGCGCCGGAGGTGCTCTAAATGGTGCCCATAATTTTCGCGGCCCAGAGCACCGGAGGCGACGACGTTGTCAAAGAGATGCCGGAGGTGCTTTAGATGGCCAGGATTCGCAAGGGAGACCGGGTGCACGTCACGACCGGTAAGGACGCAGGAAAGACCGGCAACGTCATTGCCGTCTACCCTGCTGCCAACCGCGTCCTGGTGCAGGGCGTCAACAAGGTGAAGCGGCACGAGAAGGTGCGCCCCGCCCGCGGCCGTCAGGGCCAGGAGGGTGGCATCGTCGTCAAGGAGGCGCCGCTGAACCTGTCGAACGTGGCGCTTATCTGCCCCACCGACGGGCCGGTCCGCAGCCGCATCAAGATCGATCCCGACGGGACCAAGACACGCGTGTGCGTCAAGTGTGAGACGGAGCTGGGCTGATGGCTGACAAGAACGGTTACACCCCCCGCCTGAAGGTGCAGTACGACACCGAGATCAGGCAGGCTCTGGCCGAGAAGATGGGCGTGAACATCATGGCCGTCCCGCGCCTCGAGAAGATCGTCGTCAACATGGGCGTCGGCGACGTGCTGCGTGAGCCGAAGGCGATGGACGGAGCGGTGGCCGACCTCATGGTCATCACCGGCCAGAAGCCGCTGATCATCAAGTCCCGCAAGGCGATCTCGAACTTCAAGCTCCGCGAGGGGATTAACATTGGGGCGAAGGTGACTCTCCGGGGCGCCAAGGCGTGGGAGTTCCTCGACCGGCTGATCTCGCTGGCGATCCCGCGTATCCGCGACTTCCGCGGTCTTCCCACCAAGGGCTTCGACGGACGGGGCAACTACACCTTCGGCGTTGTGGACCAGACGATCTTTCCCGAGATCGACTTCGACAAGATCATGAAAATCCGGGGCATGGACATCTCGATCGTCACCACCGCCACGGACAACGAGTCGGGTCGGGCCCTGCTCGATGCCTTCGGTTTCCCGTTCCGGAAAGTTCAGGGGTAAATAGGTAATGGCTAAAAAATCTCTTGTGGTCAAGGCCTCACGGCCGGCCAAGTTCAAGGTGCGGAACTACTACCGCTGCCGCCGCTGCGGCCGGCCGCGGGCGTACATCCGCAAGTTCGGGATGTGCCGGATCTGCGTTCGAGACCTGGCGCACAGAGGCGAGCTTCCGGGCATCACGAAATCAAGTTGGTAGGGGCACACACATGACAATGACCGATCCAATTGCAGACATGCTGGCGAGGATTCGCAACGCCAACACGGCGTCCCACGACACCGTGGACATCCCCGCCTCGAAGCAGAAGCTCGCCATCGTGGCGATCATGAAGGACGAGGGGTACATCGAGGACTACGAGACCATCGCAGATCCTCCCGGCGAGACCATCCGGGTTACCCTCAAGTACCAGCACGATCGTTCGAAGACCATTCACGGCATCAAGCGGATCTCCAAGCCGGGCCTCAGGGTCTACACCAAGGCCGGCAAGCTCCCCAAGGTGCTCGGTGGCCTGGGAGTGGCAATCGTCTCCACCTCGGCCGGCCTCATGACCGGGCGCAAGGCGGCACAGAAGAAGCTGGGCGGCGAAGTCGTCGCACACATCTGGTAAAGAAGGACACATTTAGATGAGCAGAATCGGAAAAGAGCCGATCACGGTTCCCGCCGGGGTGGACGTCACCCTGGAGCCCCAGTTTGTCCGCGTGAAGGGCCCCAAGGGCACGCTCGAGCGCGTCCTTCCCAAGGACATCGTGGTTTCCCAGGAAGGCAACACCATCACGGTTACGCGTCCGACGGAGTCCGGCGAGCACCGCTCGCTGCACGGGCTGACCCGGACGCTGATTGCGAACCTGGTGCAGGGCGTGACCGAGGAGTTCACCAAGAACCTCGAGATCCACGGCGTCGGTTACCGGTGTGCGCTGAAGGGCGACACGCTGGAGCTCTCGCTGGGGTACTCGCACCCGGTGGTCGTCCCGACGCCACCCGGAATCACATTTGAGGTCCCCACCCCAACCCGGATCACGGTCCGGGGAGCGGACAAGGAGCTGGTGGGCCAGATCGCAGCAAACATCCGGGCCAAGCGCAAGCCGGACCCCTACAAGCAGAAGGGTGTCCGCTACGCCGGTGAGGTCATTCGGAAGAAGGCAGGGAAGACGTCCAAGTGAAAACTTCTAGCGCACAACGTCGTAAGAGGCACACCAGGATCCGGAAGAAGATTTCGGGTACCGCCGAACGTCCGAGATTGGCCGTCTTCCGGAGCAACAAACACATTTACGTGCAGCTTATCGACGACCTGAACGGCAAGACGCTGGCTTCCGCATCGACCAAGGATGCCTCCCTCGGCGCCGCCAACACGGTGGAGGGTGCAGCCAAGATCGGCGCAACGGTAGCCGAGCGGGCGGTGGCAGCCGGAGTCAGCTCGGTTGTCTTCGACCGCGGCGGATTCAAGTTCCATGGGAAGGTCAAGGCGCTGGCGGACGGCGCCAGAGAGAAAGGACTGCAATTCTGATGCCAGGACCAAACGCACCAGGTGGAGCAGCTCGTCCGGGTGGACCCGGCGGCGCCCGCGGTAGAGGTCCCGGCGGACCCGGCGGTCCCGGTGGGCGCGGCCCAGGCGGGCCCGGCGGCAACCGAGGTCCGGGAGGGCCCGGCGGCGCAGGGCGTGGCCCCGGAGGCCCCGGCGGACCCGGCAGGCCCGGCGGACGCCGTGACTCAGGCCCCCGTCAGGACGACCGCAACAGCGGGTTCATCGAGCGCATCGTGGGACGCCCGCGACGGGTGGCCAAGGTCGTCAAGGGAGGCCGCAGGTTCTCATTCAGCGCCCTGGTGGTTGTCGGCGACGGCAACGGCCGAGTGGGCACCGGCAAGGGCAAGGCCCGTGAGGTTCCCGCATCGATCCAGAAGGCTTCCGAGCTGGCTCGCCGCACGATGTTCAGCGTCCCCATGGTCGGCGGAACCATCCCGCACATGGTGATCGGTGAGTCGTCGGGCGCCCGTGTCCTCCTCAAGCCCGCATCCCCCGGTACCGGCGTCATCGCCGGAGGCCCGGTGCGTGCAGTCGTCGAGGCGGCCGGCATCAAGGACATCCTGTCGAAGTCGCTGGGATCGGCCAACAAGATCAACATCGTCAACGCCACCATGGACGGCCTGCGCAAGCTGGAGCGCCCGGAGGACGTTGCAATCCGGCGCGGCAAGACCATCGACCAGGTTTCGCCCCGCTACCTGTACGAGGTGCCGGCGCCTACTCCTACCGGGACGCATTCAACAGGGCCGGTGCAGTAATGGGTCAGATCAAAGTTACGCAGACCAAGAGCCCGGTGTCGCTGCCGAAGGACCAGGGCAGGACGCTGAAGGCGCTCGGCCTTCACCGCATGCGCGACACGGTGGAGCACACCGACAGTCCGTCGGTTCTGGGGATGGTCCACAAGGTCCGTCACCTGGTGACCGTAGAAAAGGTAAATGAATGAAACTTCACGACTTACAGCCGGCCCCCGGGTCAAAAAAGGACCGCATCCGCGTAGGTCGCGGTCGTGCCGGCCGCCGCGGCAAGACCGCAGGTCGAGGCACCAAGGGCGACAAGGCACGTGGACAGGTTCCCGCCAACTACGAGGGCGGCCAGATGCCCCTGCACATGCGCCTTCCCAAGCTCCCGGGCTTCCGCAACCCCAACAAGATCACGTACAACGTGGTCAACCTGGACATCCTCGAGGCGTTCGACGGCACCACCATCGACCCCGAGGCGCTCAGGTCCAAGGGCCTGGTTCGCAAGAAGGGTCTGGTCAAGGTTCTCGGCGCCGGCGACATCACCAAGGCCGTCACCATCAAGGCTCATGCGTTCAGCCAGACGGCTGTAGGTAAGATTGAGGCTGCCGGAGGAACAACAGAGGTTCTCTCTGCCAACGGCAAGTAGGTAACCTGCTTGCGTAGCAACTTAAAAGTGGCGGCTCACCGGACTGACAAGGAATTAATGTGCTCAAAGCATTACTGAACGCATTCAAAGTTCCTGAGCTCAGGAAGAAGATCTTTTTCACCCTGGCAATCGTGGCCGTCTACCGGCTGGGCGCGTTCATCCCCGCCCCCGGCATCGACTACGCCGCAGCCCGCCGGCTCACCGAGTCCAGCGACAACCTCACCCGGCTGCTCAACCTTTTCTCCGGCGGCGCGCTGACCCAGCTGGCTGTGTTTGCGCTGGGCATCATGCCGTACATCACGGCGAGCATCATGATGCAGCTGCTGACCGTCGTCATCCCCAAGCTCGAGCAGTGGCAGAAGGAAGGCGAAGCGGGGACGAAGAAGATCACCCAGTGGACCCGTTACCTGACGGTCGTCCTGGCGGTCATGCAGTCCACCGGCATCGTCGTCCTTGCCGACCGGGGCGGTTTCCGCGACTCCAACAACAACCCGGTCGACCTGATCCCTCAGTTCACCCCGTTCCGGGTGCTGCTAATCGTCATGACCCTGACCGCGGGCACCGCCCTAATCATGTGGCTCGGGGAGCAGATCACGCAGAAGGGCATCGGCAACGGCATGTCGGTGCTGATCTTCGCCAGCGTGGTCTCGGCCCTGCCGGTCCAGGGCTCCAACATCAAAGCGCAGCTCGGCTGGGTGTGGTTCGGCTTCATCATCTTCCTGGCCATAATGATCATCGTCTCGATCGTGATGATCGAGCAGGGCCAGAGGCGGGTCCCCGTCCAGTACGCAAAACGTATGGTCGGAAGAAAGATGTACGGAGGCGGGTCGACCTACATCCCGCTGAAGATCAACCAGTCCGGCGTTATCCCCATCATCTTTGCGTCCAGCGTGCTGTACTTCCCGGCACTGATCGTCACGGTCATCCACTGGGACCCCCTGCGCAACTTCATCGAGAACCACGTGGTCGACCAGACCTCACCGGTGCACATCATCTTCTACGGCCTGCTGGTGGTCGGCTTCGCTTACTTCTACACCGCGATCGCGTTCAACCCGGTCGACGTCGCCGACAACATGAAGAAGTACGGCGGCTTCATCCCCGGCATCAGGCCCGGGCGGGCGACTGCCGAGCATCTGAGCTACATCCTTTCCCGAATCACCCTGCCGGGAGCGCTGTTCATCGCTGCGATCGCAATCCTGCCGTCCATCGCCCTGGCCACCCTGAACGTGACCGCCCTGCCCTTCGGAGGCACGTCGATCCTGATTACTGTGGGGGTTGCGCTGGAGACGGCGAAACAGATCGAGTCCCAGCTGCTCATGCGCCACTACGAGGGTTTCCTCAGCTAGTGCGTTCCGATTCCGGGAGTTATCACGTAGGTGACCACGCCCAGGATGCTTCTCCTGCGGTGTGGGCGTAATGCGTATTCTGCTTCTCGGCCCTCCCGGGGCCGGTAAGGGCACCCAGGCGTCCCGCCTGGCCGAGAGGCTCGGAATCCCCCACATCGCAACCGGCGACATGTTCCGGGAAGCGGCCGGTGAGGACACCGAACCGGGCCGCCAGATCCGCAAGATCATGGAGACCGGCGAGCTGGTCCCCGACGGGCTCACCAACGACCTGGTCCGTGAGCGCCTGAGCAGGTCCGACGCACAGGAGGGGTTCATCCTCGACGGGTACCCCCGGAATGTCGAGCAGGCGGAGACGCTGGACGGGATCCTCGACGACCTCGGGACCAAGATCGACCTGGTCATCAAGTTCATGGTGCGCGGCAGCGACATCGTCGAGCGCCTGGCCGGCCGCAGGGTCTGCCCGGTGTGCCGGACGGTCTACCACATGGACACCCACCCTCCGAAGGTGGACGAGATCTGCGACAACGACGGCGTGCCGCTCATCCGGCGGGATGACGACCTGGAGGAGACCACACTTCGCCGGCTGGAGATCTACGGCCAGCAGACCCGTCCCCTGTACGAGCTGTACGGCGAGAGAGGTCTTCTAACCGAGATGGACGCCCTGGGCACCACCGAAGAGGTCTTCCGGCGCCTCCTGGCGGTTGTAGGCCGCTAAGGGCTCTCGTCGCCGGCGGTCCGGCTCGACTCAATGAGGGCCTCGGACCGTGAAGCATCCAGTGAGTAGTGGATAGCCGCAATCTCCGACTTCATGTAGCGCAGGATCTCCACCATCCCGTCGAGGGCAGAGTTCATGCGTCCCGCCAGCTCGTCGACCTGCCGCCTGGCGCTCCTGTCGACCAGCCGCATCTCATGCCTCAGGTCGTAAACCGCGCCGGAGAGCTCCCGGATGGCGGCTTCTACCGCCTCCTGCGAGGCCAGCTCCCTCTGTTGTTCCCGGTGGTCGAGCGCCTCGAGGCCCCGAACCAACCGGGTCTGGGCCTTGAAGCTATGTTCCGAGAGGGCAGATTTGACCGCTTCCACGGCGTCGTCGACTACGGCCTTTAGCTCGGTCGTCTGTGGAGGGGGGGATGCGAGGGCTCTCGGCGGGCTCCGGAGGTCACCGGGGGGCGGCGGCGATCCGCGCTCAGGGGCTGCGGGGGCACTGTTCGCCACCTCCGAGCTCGACTCTTTTCGAATGACGGGCACCAAACCTCCTCGTTACCGGTCCCAAAGGTAACCCATGGGCATCGTGTAATACCAGTAGGACAAAAGAAAGGCCGGCCCTTTCGGGCCGGCCTTTCTTTTGTGTTTCGTTACTCCTCGGAGTTGGTGTCTCCGTTGTTGCCACCGTCGAAGGACACTTCGCCGCTTTCGCCGGACGAGACGTCGTCAACTTCGACGTCGCCGGATTCGACGTCGCCGGAAGTTCCGGATCCGCCGTTGGCGCTGTTCTCGATGGTGATGTGGCAGTCGGTGCAGTCGCCGGGTCCACCGGACCCACCGTCACCGCCGCCGCCGCTGCTGTAGGCACCCAGAACGGCTCCGGCGTAGTGACCGCTGCCGCCGGCTGCTCCGCCGCCGCCGCCGTCTCCGCCGCTGCCCATCCGGATTTCGATGTTGCCACCGTCGCCGGTTGTGACGTTGCCGCTGGTGACGTCGCCGCCGTTGGCGTTGACCTCGACGTTTCCAGTGTCGCCACTGGTCTGCTCGAGGGCGAAGTCACAGTTGCCGCCGTCAGCCTCGCCGCCGGTTGCGACCTGGCTGGCCCGCTGGTCGGTGTCGCCGATCGTCGGGGTGACCGTCACTTCGCTTCTCACCGTGGTGGTCGGGTTGTTCTCGATGACCGGACCGGTGATGTCAACGGGACCCATGTCGTTGGTCTGGGTCGGGTTGTTCTCGACCGTGGTCGGGTTGCCGACGCTGATTGCGCCGGTGTCTCCGCCGTTAGCCGGACCGCCTGCGCCACCGGTTCCGCCTGCGCCACCGGTTCCGCCTGCGCCACCGGTTGCAGGAGCGATGTCGCCCGTGCCGCTGATGGTGCCGCTGATGGTGCCGCTGATGGTGCCTGCGCCGCCTGCTCCGCCTGCGCCGCCTGCGCCGCCTGCGCCGCCCGTGGAGGTTCCACCGTCACCGGCGGTTACAACAATGCCGGTGGGGTTGACAACCACGGTTACCGGGTTGGCCTCGTTGGTCGGTCCGGTGATGGTGACCGGGCCGATTTCTACATCGGTCTCCGGGTTGTTCTCGATCTCCGGGCTGACCTCGACGTCCGTCTCGATCTCCTGCTCACTGCTTTGCGTCAGCCGGTTGTTGGCGTCGGCGCTTGTGTCGCAGTTTTGAAACCCTGCGAGGCCGGGCGGTGCAATAAGCACCATCAGCGGCAACGCAAGTACGGCTGCCAGGAATACTCCCAGCATCCGCCTCTTCCTTCCGTCCATTCCTGCCATCTTGTTGTGCTCCTTAGTTATCAGCAGAGCGCTTCTTCTAACGAGTGCAGGCCGCTGGCTTCTTCGGCGGCCTTCCCCTTTTTCTACCTTTTCAACGACTTGACTAATCATTTGCTGGCAAAACGAAATCAGAGAAGAAGTCGGACCTCTCCTCGTGCGGGATCATACTTGGCTCGCACGCTACATTCCACCTCTAATAAAAAGAAAAGTTTCGGCTCCTTCGAAGAGGTCAGCGGCCCGAGTGCATCAGTTTCAGCCAACGGTCCGCCTCCGAGCTGAGCAGCTCGATGTCCGCCGCCTGACGCTCGCAAACCATTCTGAGGGCTCCTATCCGTTTGTTCAGCTCGTAGAGCCGCCGAACCTGCTGTTCGGAGAGAGGCTTGAAGAAGTCCACCACCGGGCTGCGCCGGGCGGCGGGGACTGCGGGCGGCGGCTCCGGCACCCGGGGGCCCACCCCTACGGCGCCCGCGGTTAGGGGTTCCTCCTCGGGGCCGGCCAGCCCTTTTGAGATGACGATCTCCCTCCTGGCGTCAATCTCGCCCCGGAGGAACTCCAGCAGGTCGGCCCGTTCGGCCGCGGTCTTCTCGAGGAGGGCCAGCTCACTCTCGCGCTGGTGCAGCACCGTGCGGTGGTCGTATGGCTGGCGAAAGTTCGCGCGGAGGAGATTGCCCATGACGGTGCCCAGCAGCGAGATCCGCTCCAGGCGGCCAAGGGGGATCTGCAGAGCCCGGCGGAGGAGGATCAGCTTCATCCTCATCCCGAGGATTAGAAGGTCGAAGGAGGAGACGGACTCGCCGATCTGCTTGCCGACCGACGCTGAGGCGAGGCGGTAGGACCTAAGGCAATCCGGGAGAGAGACGATTCGGCCCCTGCCGGAGAGGGTGGTCAGCACATCCATCTCCCAGCAGAAGATGTGAGGTTTCGATTTGTAGGTCCACTCCGGAAACGGGACTTTCAGAAGCTCGTCCCTGCGGAAGACCCCGTAGATGGTCGAGTCCAGCCACCCGTGGGGCCACCGGAACAGCGCCCTCCGGGCGGACGGCCACCGGCGCCCGGGCGACAGCTCGGGGAACGACATCACCTCT
>DASTUJ010000130.1 GCA_035759705.1 Actinomycetota bacterium
CTTCAGGTCGTAACGCATGGTTGCCGCCGGCCGGCGGGAGTCGGCGATGCGCCCCGAGTACCTCAGGGCCCCCACCGCATCGAAGACGAACACCTGCGGGGTGACGGTGGCGCCCAGCCTCTTGGCCAGTGCCGCCCCCTCGTCCTTCAGGTAGGGGAAGTTGAACCCTCCGGTCTCCGCCCGCTTGATCATCCGGTCGTAGGTGTCCTCCGGCGACAGGTACGAGTTGTTCGGGTTGACCATCACGATCTGCAGCCCGAAGTGGTCGTACATGCGCTGGAGCCGGGCGAGCTCGCCGTCCCACGCTTTGGCGGTCGGACAGGCGTTGCCGGTGAAGATCAGGGCCAGGATCGGCTTGTCCTTGAACGAGCCGGCCGAGTACCGCTGACCGTCGACTCCCAGGAGGTCCTGGAAGTCGACAAGCGTCGTGGCCTCCGCCACGTCCGTCGGAGTCACCGGATTACCTCTTGACCTCTGCGCGGTTGCTGAAGACCGCGTTGCGGAAGGTCGAGCGCCACTTCATCCGTCCTCCGGGCTCGTTCTCCGAATGGGAGGATTGCTCCGGAGCGCGGTACGCCGGGGTGGACGGCTGCTCGGGTGCCGGCTCCACCGGCGCCGGCGACGGTTCCGGCGAACGGGCGTCGCCGGCTGAGTTCCGCTCCGGAGTCCAGCGAACCGATTTCGGGGGTTCCGGCAGCCGTCCCCCGGTTGCTGCGGCCGGAACCGGCACCCGACCGGCGGAGACCGGCGGGGCGGGGAACCGGTCGGGGAACTGCCGCACGAGACCGGCAGACAGAGCTGCCGACATCGTGAGGATCTCGGTCAGGATGTCGTCGAAGTGCCGCACATCGGCCTCCCAGTCACCCTCGAAGCGTGCCCGGACCTCTTCGAGCGTGATGAACAGGTGCTGGCCCAGCAGGTCCTGGACGTCGGCCAGCGGCCAGTAGGGGTTCAGCGCGTTCATGTAGCCGGCGATGTGGGCTGCGTTCTGGCTCCAGCGGGCCTCGAGCTCCTCGAACGGCTCGCCGAACTGCTTCTTGTTGGCCATGCCGACCATGTCGGCAGCGATGAGGATGTGCTGCTTGAGGAGCACGGTCAGCCCGGCCCCGGCCTGCTCGCCGTAGAACGGCACCAGGGCGTTGCCGATGTCCTCCTGGTTGCGGAGCAGCCGCTCGGCGGCGGCCCCGGCGTCCTCGGCCCCGGCCAGCCCGGCGACGATGTAGTTGCGGGTCCAAAAGACGTGGTCCGACCACAGGCGGTCCATCGCCCGGCGCAGTCCCCAGGCGGGGTCGTCGGTCGCAGGGTCGCCGAAGCGGTCGGAGAACTGCTTGACGATCCCGGCCGCCAGGGCGTCGGAGAGGGTCAGCAGCTCGGTCATGATGTCGTCGAAGGTTGCGATGTCCTTCGTCCACTCCTTGCTCAGGCGGGCGACGACCTCTCCCCGGGTCAGCTCGAGGTGCTGGGCGAGAAGGTCGTGCACGTCACGCTTGTCCCAGTTTGGGTTGGCGTTGCCGAGGAATTCTGCGATGTCGACGGCGTTGCGGTCCCACTTGCCGTCGGCCTCGCCGAACGCCTCGTGGTCGCCCGCCATGGCGGCTGCCACCAGGTCGACAGCAATCAGGATGTGCTGCTTCAGCAGGTCGGTCAGGGCAGCGCCGCCTTCTTCTCCGTAGAGCGGGACGATGGCGTTGCCGATGTCCTCCTGGTTGCGGAGCAGCCGGTTGGCGGCCGCGCCGACGTCGGGGGTTTGGGCAATTGCGGCAACGACGTACTCACGGGTCCAGATGGCGTGATCGGTCCAGAGGCGGTGCAACGCGTGCTGGAGCGCCTGGTCGGAACGCAGCGTGGGGGCCTGGATGGTGTCGGTGGGGTTCATCGAACTATGTCTCCTGTAACGGGGCTTAAAGCCTCTAGCGGTCTGACTTGGGGGTGGGCATCCTCAGCCCGCCGGGGATGTTGATCCCCTGGCCGGATGAGCCGCCGAAGGTGATGTGCTTCTCTGCGCCGACCGTTGCCGGTACCGGCTTGGGGGCCGGCGGAGCGTGCCGGGTGTGGGCCTCGTGGGGGACAACAACCGGGGCCCTCAGGCCGCCCGGGATGTTGACACCGTTGGATGTCTGGCCGCCGAACGTCACGTGCTTTTCGGCGCCGATGAACTCATGTTCGCCTTGCGTCATCGCAATGCACCTCCCTGAACCTAGTGCTCCGGCATCCTGGTAGCGCGGTTGCGCTTAGGTTTGCTGGGGCTCTTGTGGACGAAACAGAGGTCGTTGGAGTTGTAGATCGAGAGCGTCGTGCGGCAGCCGGGGTCGGCGCATGTGCGGCCGGCGGCGAAGGCCTTGACCGTCCGATTGTTGGTTCCGATGCGGTAGCCGTGAAATGCGACGCTGCTCATCTCGTCCTCCTAAAACCCAATCTCGTTACCTTTAGAGATTAGCGCGTTGAGGACGATAAGCAAGCGGTTTAACTAAGAATTTTGGGTTTTAGAAGGGAAATCAGGCTCTTGAGCTGCTCCGGCGGCTGAGCGTCCCCCAATCGGCGCTGAGGAAGGACGCCGCGCACGGTGTGCAGAGGTGAAGAAGGCGGAGCACCGAGGACTCGGAAACCTCCCCGTCTTCTTCGCCAAGCAGCGAAACCTCATAGGTCGACGGCTGAGGATCGCCGCAAACCCTGCAGCCAAGGAGGCGATCCAGGAACTCGCCCGGCAGCTGTGCCGACGTGAGCGCCTGGATCATCGGTTGGACTCTGGCCGACTCAACTAACCCTCCCGAATCTCAGGTGGTTAAGAACAGAACTTGCGTTGAGTCTGTTGTACTCCTCGCCCCTTAGACACCGCTTAGACCTCGGCTGGCCGCCCGAGGCTTCAGAAGAGCATCAGCGATGCAACCACCGGAGTAGCGGGCGCTACGCCTGTCCCGGATGAGCCTGTTCCGGCGAGCCTGATCGAGAGCCGGAAAACTCCATCCACGCTGTAATCCAGAGTGCTGATCCCTCCGGACTCAAGCTCGAAAGGAGTCATCGGGGTCAACATCCCGTCCCTGAGAACGGCAAACCTCACCGAGCCACCTCCCGGGGCCGAGAGCAGGCCCATGACCAACTGCACTCTTGAGTACTTCTTGTCCAGGCGAAAAGTCAGCTCGCCGGAAGACCCGCCGGACAATGAGCATCGGAAGGCGGCGTCGTACTCAACTCCGCCCAGGGTTGCCGGTCCGAAGACCCAATCGGCACCGGGTCCAACGTTCTGCCCACCGCACGGAGTTACCTCCTCGGGCTTGAGGTCGCGCCCGAGAACGGCTTTAGCGACGGCGCCCGCAGGAATCGCCGACACGACCGGCGAGGGGGCCTCTGCGAACTGGTCCGATGGTGTCGAGCCGGCCTGCGAATTTTCACCACCGCCGGTGAGCGACGGTTGCAAGGAAAGGGCTGCGATCACCGCAACCGCTGCCAGGGCGGCGAGGACCATGGTGAGAGGCCTTCGTCGTGTGGTTTCCGGGCGACCCGAGCGCCCGGCAGGCGCTTCGCCCATCCGTTGTCGAGCACCGGCGCCGGCCTGGTGCGGACTTTCTGGCTCCGCCCCGCTCGACGCCGTCGAGGACGCCGCAACGGCCGCCTCCAGGTCTTCCAGGGGAATCTGAAGAACCATGGCGAGCAACTTCATCGACTCCCCTGAGGGCCGGGTCCGCTCCGTTTCCCACCGGCTCACGGTCCGGGAGTTGACGAACACCTTCTCTGCAAGCCGGGACTGACTCAGCCCTTTCTTTTCTCTGGCCTCGTGGATCAGCCGGCCGTAACCACCAGTCCCCATGGTTTCCCTTCGTCATTACGCAGCCACATTTTGCCTTACCGGCTCCAGGTTCCGTAGCACCTCCGAATTCCACGACAGATGTCGAGACCTGTCCTGCCTCTGTCCGGCTAAATGGCCTGTCCTCTGGCGTTTGCTGGATCTGTAGACGCCCGGCCGGACATTCGCTTCGGCTCTGGACACAAACGAGAGGTGGCAGTTGCAGAACGAAGGCCCCACCCCATTTGATGGCCACATCGCCGGCCCGCACCTTCCGGTTCGTATCGGAATTGCTGGCCTGGGCGCAGTCGGTGCGTCGATCGGCCTTGACCTCGTCCGGGTGGGGTCGGATTGCACCGGCTACGACATCAATTCGGAGCACATGCGCAAAGCCGTCGACATAGGGGCAGTTACGCGCACCGTCCCGTCCTTGTCCGGCCTCGCCGGCTGCGACGCCGTCGTTCTGAGCGTCCCTCCCGGTCAGGTTGCCGAAGTCGCTGCCGCACTGAGGGAAACCTCTGACGCCACGATGATCGATGTCGCCTCGGCCAAGTCCTATCTCGCCGCCGCTATACGAGACCCGCACTTTGTCCCCAGCCACCCGATGCGAGGCACCAACTCGAGGGGTCCGGACGCGGCGCGAGAAGGGATGTTCCGGGGCGCCGCCTGGGCGATCACCCCGGTTGCTGAAACCTCCCCCCGGTCCCTGGCAATTGCCGAGAAGCTGATCCGGTCGACAGGTGCGGACCCCGTGTTCATGGACCCCTGGACCCACGACCGAATCTGCGCCCGGATCAGTCACCTGCCCCACGTACTGAGCAGCGCTTTGGTACTGGCCGCCCTTTCGCAGGAGTCGACCGAGGCGCGTCACCTGGCCGGTGCGTCCTTTAACGATCAGGCCAGATTTGCCGCAGGCAACCCGGCCCTGTGGTTCGAAATCGTCACGAGCAACAAGGAGGCAATTGTGCAAGCCCTTACCGATTACATCTCCCGGCTGGAAGGCTTTCTTCGGGACCTCAAGGATGGCGACCAGGACTCCGTCAAGGCCTTCTTCTGCTCCGCGGCCGACCTGATGGAACAAGCCGGCGGAGTCCGGTCGTGAGCCCGGTTGCCCCCGCCGATCCGGCCGGCTTCTCCCAATCGATAGGCGGAGTTGCTGCGGTTGACCGCGACTTTTCGAGCAGCCTGGTCAGCGGTTTGTCGTTCCTGGGGGTTGAGTGGGCCTTCGGTGTGCCCGGCGGAGGCATCGCGCGGATCTGGCGAGCACTCATCGAAGGAATCGGGCAGGTTTGTTTCAGCCACGAACAGGGGGCGGTTTTTGCCGCAATCGAAGCCGGTGTTGCCGGCAACCGGCCGGTCGCAGTCTTCTGCACAACCGGTCCCGGCCTCACAAACACCCTGAGCGGTCTGGTGGCTTCCCGGCACGAGGGGGCCAAGATCATCCTGATCTCGGCACGAACCTCCCCCTCGCAAACTGGGACGTGCGCCATCCAGGAGACCCCGGCGATGGTGCCGTCGGCTGACTTCTTCAGCCCGGGATGGCTCTTTGACGACGTGTTTCTCCTGGACCTGCCCGAACAGCTTGGGAGTTGCCTGCATCGCCTGAGCCGGCGGCTGCAGGCGCCGGGCGGGTACCTCGCCCATCTGAGCATCCCGGTGTCGGTTCAAAACCTGCCGGTTCCCGAGTTCGCCGTGAGACCCCGCGCTACCGCCTACCCTCCGGCCGTCGACAATTCGGCGGTGGCGGAGGCCGCAGCGCTTCTTCGAGGGCGCCGCTTCGTGGTCTGGGCCGGCCACGGTGCCCGGTCCGGCTCGCGTCAGGTCAGGGAGTTCATCGAGCGGACCGGTGCGCCCGTGCTCACCACCGCCCGAGGAAAGGGCGTGGTCTCCGACCACGACCCCCGCCTTTTGATGGTCACCGGCATGGGCGGGCACCCCGAAGCCCGGAGGTGGCTGTCCGAGTACCGGCCCGAGGTGTGCCTGGTGCTGGGCACCCGCATGGGAGAGGCCTCCGGGGGATGGGACCCCTCTTTGACACCCTCCGCAGGCTTCATCCAGGTAGACCTGAACCCGGCCGCGGACGGTCCCCGGGCCAGACACCTGATGACTATCCAGGGTGACGTCGGATCCTTCCTGGAACAGCTGACTCCCCTCATGCCTGCAGCCGCCGGACCTGTCGACTACGGCTCTCCGTATCCCGGGACGCTTGAAGCCCGGTGCGGAGGCGGGGTTCGTCCGCAGTACCTGATAGGCGCTATGGAACGGGTCCTTACCCGCAGTGGTTGCCCGATTTTGGTCGAGCCGGGCAGCTGTATGGCGTGGGCCATTCACTGGCTGCGGGCCCCGGAGCCCGGCCTCCTCAGAATCCCGTCGCAGTTCGGGTGTATGGGTCATATGACCTGTGGGGTGGTGGGCGCCGCCCTGGCCGGAGGCAGGCCGGCGGCCTGCCTGACCGGGGACGGTTCGATGCTGATGGCCGAGGAGGTCCATACCGCGGCCGACCGGGGTGTGCCGGCGATCTGGGTCGTTCTGAACAACGGCGGGCTCCAGATGGTCGAGGCGGGTATGTCGGCCAATGGGCCGTTCGGTTCTGAGGCCCGGTTCCTAAGGTGCGACTTCACAAAGCTCGCCGAGGCCTGGGGCGCTACCGGGATTGCGGTCGCTGAGGAGTGCGAGGCGGACGGCGCCTTAACGGCGGCTCTCGCCTCCGGGGGCCCGTGCATCGTCGACGTGCAGGTCGACCTGAGGGAGAGAGCGCCAATCGGCGAACGCCTCGAGACACTGGCCAGGCAACAGATAGGAGCATGAAGATGAACCGAACCGGAAGTGAGTCGGGGGACCGACCCGGCCCGGGGCAGATCGAGCCCCATGTGGGGTTCGAGGGCCTCAAGCTGCCGCCGCCGGTTGAACTCAACAGGGTTCTCAGCCGGCTGCCGGGAGAGATCGCCGGTCCATGGACGCGTTTCGCAAACGCCCTCCTTTCGTGCGGGACGCTTCCTCCCGTCCTTCGGGAGTTGGCGATACTGCGGACCGCGAACCGGCGCGGGAGCGACTACATCGTCGGGCCGCACCGCGCAATCGGCCTGCACCTGGGGTTGACCCCAGACCAGGTAGGGCTTGCCCTGGCGCCGGCGGAGCGGTTCGCCGAGACGAGCCTCGGCAGTCCATCAGAGGTGGTGGTCGCAGCGACGGACCAGATGCTGGACTTGGGAGAGGTCGACGACCGGATTCGGCGGCTCTTCGAACTTGCGGTCGGACGGGATCTGATCACCGAGTTGGCTATGGTGATCGGCCAGTACGTCACGGTCGGCCTGATATGCAAAAGCGCCGGGCTTGAACCGGAGCCGGGCTTCACGGACTGACACGGGACATCCCGTAAGCTGGCAGCCGCGGCCGAGCGCCTTAATATTTGGCAGGACTCAATTACCAGGGTCGGGCGATTGCGGGGTGGCTTGGTGGAAGTCGAAGTTTTCGGCGGGGTGCGGGTGCGGGTTGAGGGCCGCGAGGTCCGCCTGTGGCCGAGGGGATGCCACCTCCTCGGCCTTTTGGCGTTGTGCGCGGGAACCGCGGTTCCCGCCGATGTTCTCGTCTTTCATCTATGGCCCGACAAGCTTCCCGCAGACCCCGGCGGCAGTCTTCATGAGTTCATCTGCCGGTTGCGAAAGGCGCTGAGTGACGCCGGCCGATCATGGATACGCAGATCCGGTGACGGCTACAGCCTGAACATCGACGACGTCGCTCTGGACATCGCTGTCTTTCGCCGTCTTGCGGAGGCGGGCATCGCTTTGACTCACGCCGAGCCGGCTTTGTCCGAGTCCCTTCTCCGCAGTGCCCTTGCCCGATCGAACGGAGGGCTTCCCGATCTCGCTCCCGACAGCTTCGTTGCACCCCGGCTGAACGAGCTCGAGGAGTTGAAACTCAGGGCGGAAGCCACACTCAACCAGCTCTTGTCCTCTGAATCGGGCTCGGAATTGACGGCCGCAACGCTCCCACGGCCGGCAACCAACCGGCGGGTGGGGCTGGGCCTGTTGATCGACGAGCTACCTGAGATGGTCCTCGCCGAGCTCGTCTGTTCGGTTGCTGGCTGCAGCGGGTTGGTGGAGCAGCTTTCCGAAGGTGCTCTGACGGCCAGTTTTGGAGGGGTGGCACAGGCCCTTCGGGCCGCCACCGGCGCGTTGGGCATTCTGGCCCCGAGCAGCGGTCTTGCCGGGGGGGCGGTGGCCCACCTGGTGACCGACATCGGCTCGGGCGACAACCGGCGGATGCTTGACCTCGCCGCCAAAGCCCCGGATGGGGCGATCGTTGCTACGGCTGCGATCCGGCGGTTCGCCGAGATCGCCGGCAATCGTGTGGCCATGCACCCGGTGACCGAAGACCTCTGGCAGCTGGGGGGACCCCTCCAGCCTTCCGTGCAGGAGCCGGCAGCCGTCCAGTCGCCGTTTACCGGACGGTCTGAGATCCTGATCGAGCTGGCCGAGCTCCTCAAAGAGGCACCGCTCGTCACGCTGCGAGGGCCCGGGGGCATCGGCAAAACCCGCCTCGCTTCCGTTCTGGCCGGCTCGCTGGAGGGTCGGTTTGGGGAGGTCGGCCACGTCGACCTCGCCGAAGCCGACCGGTTCGGCGATCCCATCACGTTCATCGCCAACCGCCTGGGTTCTATCACCCAACCCGACCGTCCCATCCTGGACACCGTCGTCGATCGGTTGTCCAACCGAAAAATGCTCCTGGTGCTCGACAATGCCGAGGTCTTCATCGATGAGGTTCGGCGATTCTGCGACGCTGTCACCGCACGCTGCCCCGAGCTTCGGATAATCGCGACCAGCCGCTCCGCCCTGGCCGCTCGGCGGGAGAAGGTGTACGACCTCGCCGGGCTTTCCCAGCAGGACACGGCGAAGCTTCTGCTGGCGCTGGCCTTTCCCGGATCCCCGGTAAGCAGGCCGGATATCGACGACCCGGTGGTGCTGAAACTCTGCAGCCGGCTCGACGGGATACCCCTGGCCATCGAGTGTCTGGCCCCGCTGGTAGTCACGATGGGGGGACTGGCCGCTGTCGAGTCGACCCTCGACAGCCTCCCGGACGGGGCAATGCTCCCCCTACTCGATGCCGCCCAATCCGGCAGGGGCCGCCACCGCTCTATCGAGCTGGCGCTGGTCCTCAGCCACAGGACACTGACTCCCGAGGAAGCGAGGTTCTTCGAACGGCTGTCCTGCCTGAGGTCGACCTTCACGACCCACGACGCCTCGGTCGCCGTAATCGACCCGATGGACGATCTGGCGGACACTCTCAGCCGGCTTAGTGAGGTCTCGCTACTTCGATCCGAAGGACCGGACCGGTGGCGGATGCTGGAGCCGATTCGCCAGTTCGCCGCGACTCTTTTGCTGAGACGGGGAGAGGACCAGGAGCAGGCAAAACGTCACGGCCTCTACTTCGTTGAGTTTGCCGAACGGTCGGCCTCCGAGTTGAGAAGCCCGAATGAGGCGAAGTGGTTCGAGCGCCTGACCACCGCCTACCCCAACCTGGTTGCAGCGTTGACGTGGGCAATCCGCAACGGCCGCGCCGAGGACGCCCTGAGGCTGAGCAGCTCCCTGCACTGGTACTGGGCGGCGCTGGGAATGAATATCGAAGGGGCTTCAGCCCTGGAGCGTGCCCTGGAGCTTCCCGGCGGAGACTTCAGGACCAGAGCCAAGGCGCTGTGTGCCCTCGCCCATCTCTCGTGGTGGGCGGGCGACCCAGTCAGGTGCGAATCCGCCAACCTCGAGGCCCTGGGAATGGTTCTCGACCGTACGGATGCCGAAACGGATCTCATCGTTCTGGAGGCCTGGGCACGCTCGGGTATCGCCGCGTCCCGCCTGTGGGGCGGCGGCCAGATCGGCGAGCTGGCTGGCCACCTCGAGATAGCGGAAGCCCTGTTCACTCAGGTCGGGGACCAGGCGGGCCTGGGAATTGCGCTGGGCACCCACGGCGCCTTGGCCTGGCACTATGGGGACGACGAAACGCACCTGGTGAAGAGCGAATCCTCACTGGCGGCCTGCCGAAAAGCGGCACATCAGACGATGATCGGCCAAATGAAGCGGGATTGCGGGCTTGCCCTCGGGAAACTGGGAAGGTTCCACGAAGGCCGCCGGTTGATCCATGACGGGCTTCGAATGGCCCGGCGCCTCGGCGATACCGGGGGGCTGCCGATGGGCTACGGATTCCTCGGTCTCCTGGAGGTGTACGCCGGGCGTCGGGCCGAAGCGACCGACGCTTTTCTCAACTCCCTCAGACACAACCGGGAGCCGGCTCAGAAGTGGGCCGGCATCATCGCAGTTGCTTTTGCGGCCGGAAACGTAGTCGAGTCGAGGCCGGCCCAGTGCCTATCCCTATGCGCCTACGTAGAGAAACAGGGTGCCGAGACCGGAATCGGCCTCGCTCCCAGGGAACACAGCGAGTTCGTGAGAACTAAACAGGTTGCGGTCGCCGCTTTGGAGTCCGAAGAACGGCTGCTGGCCATCGAACGTGGGGAGGCAATGACCTTGGCCCAGGCAATGGAGGTCGCCTCGACCCTGCTGGAGGGGTAAGGGCCTTGAGGATCAGCTGGCTTTGACGCCCAGTTCCTCTATCCGCTGCGCCAGCTCGTCCAGCGACAGATCCAGCACGCTGGCCAGGACCCGAAGGTCGTCGCTCCGGATCGTCAGTACCTTGCCGTTGAAGTCGTTCCGGCGGATCTGCACCAGGTTCAGGTAGCGCTGCAGAACCATGCCGTCCGGGTCGTCGCTCTGCTCCAGCTGGCGCAGGTCGATTCGCAGCTTCTCCAGGCTCATCTCCAGAGGGATCTCCGCCTTGTCCCCGCTGCGGGGCAGAAGATGGTCAACCGGCACCTGATACAGGCGCGCCAGGCGCTCCAGGCGGGGCACCGAGATGCTGCGCTCCCCACGCTCGTAGGCGCCCAGAACCGAGGCTTTGAACTCCATCTTTGAGGCACTTTGGACGTCGTGAAGGGAAAGGCCTTTCTGGAGTCGGATGTTGCGAAGGCGCTCCCCGACCATTGATGCGTAACTCATGTAGGCAAACCCCCCAATCCCCGCACTTCTTATCAATGCTGGTCACAAAGGGTGACCGCATACCCGCCCAACTACCACCCTATGTGACTCTACGTCACTTTGTCGGATTTGCCTAGCGAAGTTGTCAACCGAAGCGATTGAGGTGGTGCATTACGACCGCCGAGAGAGCCAATCCGGCGGTCTCCGTGCGTAGAATCTGCCCTCCCAGTGTGACCGGCCGGGCTCCCGCATCGACCAGCTGGCCGATCTCGTCCCGGGACAGCCCGCTCTCCGGGCCGACGACGATTCCGACCTCCGGCACGTCGCCCAGGTCCATCAGCGCGGCCCCCAACGACAACTTGGCCTGCGGGTCGGCGACCAGCACCGCCGGCATCGAGCCCACCCGCTCCAGCAACGCCTTCCGCCCGAGCGGGCCCGTCACCACCGGAAGCCATGCCCGCTCCGACTGTTTCGACGCCGCGTGCGCCACCCGCTCCCACCGAAGCCGGACCGTGTTGGCCTTCGACTCGTCCCACACCGGCACGCTGCGCCCTGCGGAGAACACGACGATCTCGTCGACCCCCAGCTCCACGAGCTTCTCGACAATCCAATCGACCTTGCCCGACTTGGCCAGGCCCTGGAAGACCACCAGCCTGGTCGACGGGGGCGGCACGACCTTCATCTCGGAAACCGTCGCTATGACCTCGGCTCCGGTCGAGGTGAAGATGATCGCCTCGGCTATGCGGCCGAAGCCGTCACCGATATGAATCTTGTCGCCCTGTTTGGCCCGGCGGACCCTGAGGTGGTGGGCGTCGGGGCCCCGGAGATAGACGGTGGTGTCGGTTAAAAGGTCGGGGGTGGTGAAGAAGTGGCCGTGGTGGTCGGTCGGGCTCACCTAAAGGCGTTGCGGATCTTGCCGATGAAGCCCTGGTGCTCGGACACGTCCTCGCCCCTCAGCGCAGCGAACTTGCGGATGAGGCCGTCCTCTTCGCTCGACAGACCGGTCGGGACCTTCACGCCGACCCGGATGAGCAGGTCGCCGCGGCCGCTCTTCCCCAGGTGCGAAACCCCCTGGCCCTTCAACACCAGCGTCTCCCCCGGCTGGGTCCCCGGAGGCACGTCCACCTCGACCTTGCCGTCGAACGAGTCGATCTTCAGCGTGGTCCCCAGGGCCGCCTGGCTGAACGGGATCTCGGTGTACAGCAGGATGTCGGCGCCGTCCCGCTCGAAACCCTTGATCTCCTTGACCCGCAGCTGGACGTAGAGGTCGCCGGCGACGCCGCCCCGCGGCCCCGCCTCTCCCCTGCCGGTGACCCGAAGCTGCATGCCGTCGTCGACGCCCGCGGGCACCTCGACCTTGACCTCCTCCTCCCGCTCGACCCGGCCTTCGCCCTGGCACTCGACGCAGGGGCTGAGGATCTTCTGCCCGAGGCCGCCGCAGGTAGGGCAGGTCGACGCGGTAACGACGTTGCCGAAGAACCCGCGCTGCATGCTGCGAACCGTGCCCGATCCACCGCACCGGTCGCAGGTGGATGAGCTGGTGCCCGGCTCGGCCCCCGACCCGGTGCACCGGGTGCAGTTGCGAAGGCTGCGGACGGGGAAACTCTTGGCGACGCCGGTGACGACCTCCTCGAGCGTGATCTCCAGTGCCACGACCAGGTCCCGGCCGCGCTGGGGGCCGGTTCTGCGGTTGAACCCGAACGGGTCGCCGCCGAAGAACGAGGCGAAGATGTCGAACGGGTCGAACCCGCCGCCGCCTCCCATCCCGGCCGCGCCGAACCGGTCGTAGTTGCTCCGCCGGTTGGGGTCGGAGAGAACGCCGTAAGCCTCACCGAGCTCCTTGAACTTGGTCTCGGCCTCCGGGTCGTCCGGGTTGGCGTCCGGGTGGCACTCCCGCGCCAGCTTGCGGTACGCCTTCTTCAGTTCATCTTCTGACGCGTCCCGCGAGACGCCCAGGATCTCGTAGTAGTCCCTCGGCATAACTACTAAGTTAACCGGCGTTTTCGAGAAGTGCGCTGAGGCGGGCGGCTACCGCCTCCACCGCCGCAATCGTGTGCGGGTAATCCATCCGGGTCGGGCCGATCACTCCGACGCTTCCCTGCCGGTCGTCGCCCGCCCCGTAGGGGGCGAAGATCACCGTGCAAGCCCGCATCTGCTCGACCGGGACCTCCTGGCCGATGAACACCAGAACCGTCGCCGAGTCGGTGACCGCGGTCATCAGGCCCGACAGCACCCGCGGGTGCTCCAGGGCGTCGACGATCTCCTGGACCGTCTCCATGTCGGAGAAGTGGCGGGGCGACAGGATGTTCGCCGTGCCGCCGCGGAAGATCCGCTGGCTGGCGCCGTCCTCCAAAATGTCCTCGATCTCGTCGGCGACCGACTTCCAGTCGGCACCGGCGTTCTCGGTCTCGATAATCGTTGCCACGAGCGCGGTGAAGTCGACCCCCTCCAGCTTCAGGTTGAGCGCCTTGGCGAGGTCGTCCAACTGATCCTCGGTCATGTCTTCCGGGAACTCGACGATCCCCTGCTCGACTTCCCCGTTGCGGGCGACCAACAGCATCGTGGCCCTCCGGGCGTCCCGCATGATCAGGTCCAACCGCCGCAGCTTGTTGCGGCGGGAGGGGGGCGCCATGGCGATGCCGGCCGCCTCGGTCAGGGTCGAGAGCACCTGGGAGGTGGAGTCCAGCGTGTAGTCGAGGCTGCGGAACTCGGCGTCCAG
>DASTUJ010000131.1 GCA_035759705.1 Actinomycetota bacterium
GCTGCCGGGAAGAAGGCGGAGCCGACTAGGGACCGGAACACGCCCGGGTCGCCGAGTGATGCCGGGCCGCCTACCCCGTCGTAGAGCGCCTGGCCGCCGACGAACGAGATCAGCACGGCCGCCAGCATCACCACGAACGACACGGTGCCGAACACGATGACCTTGGCCCACAGCACGGGGAGCCGGGCAGGCACCGCGGTCAGCGAGGCCCGGATCATGCCGCTGGAGTACTCGTTGGTGATGAGCAGGGCGCCCAGAACGCCGAGGATGAGCTGGGCGATGCTGACCCCGGCGAGGCTGGTGCCGGTCGGGTCGGCCGCCGCGCTCTCGGCGCCCGGGCCGACCAGGCTGGTCGAGAAGGCCGCCAGGAGCACGCCCATGGCGATGACCGCCAGGGCGGTGAACCCGAGCGTGTACTTGGTCGACTTGATCGTGCTGAACTTGATCCACTCGGAGCGGATCACTCGAAGCTGGGTGACCTTGAAGGTCTTCCCGCCCTGGAGTGCAGAGGTGGTGGCGTTCATACCGTTTCTCCCGTCATGACGAGGTCGCCGCCGGTTCCGGCGGTGCCGTGGTACTCGACTGCGTCGTGGGTGAGCTCCAGGAAGATGTCCTCGAGCGATGCCTTCATCGGCGTCAGCTCCTGCAGGCACAGGTTGTCGCCCCATGCCAGGGTGCCGACCTGCTCGGCGGTCATGCCGGTGACCTCCAGTACGTCGGAGCCGGTGGACTTGATCGTCACGCCGTCGGCCTGCAGCAGGTAGCGCAGCTGCGAAGCCTGCGGGCAGCGGACCCGGACCGAGTTCTGGTTGGTGAGCGCCGCCAGCTCGTTGGCCGAGACGTCGGCGATGAGCTTGCCCTTGCCGATGACGATGAAGTGTTCGGCCATCAGGGCCATCTCGGTCATGAGGTGGGACGAGACGAAGACCGTCCGGCCCTCGTCGGCGAGCGACTTCAGCAGGTTGCGGATCCACAGGATGCCCTCGGGGTCCAGGCCGTTGACCGGCTCGTCGAGCATCACCGTGCGGGGGTCGCCCAGCAGTGCCGATGCGATTCCAAGACGCTGGCCCATGCCGAGCGAGAAGCCTCCGCTGCTCTTGGAGGCGACCTCAGTGAGGCCCACGAGCTCAAGCACCTCGTCGACCCTTTTGGTCGAGATTCCGGTGGTGGCAGCAAGCGCCCTGAGGTGGTCACGGGCCGGCCGGCTGGGGTGGACTGCCTTGGCTTCGAGCAGCGCGCCGATCTCGGTCATCGGCGCTTTGTGCTCCCGGTAGGGGAGGCCGTTGACGGTGGAGCTGCCCCGGGTGGGGTGGTCCAGGCCGAGGATCAGGCGCATGGTGGTGGATTTGCCGGCCCCGTTGGGGCCCAGGAACCCGGTGACGATGCCCGGTTGGACGACAAAATTCAACGAGTCCACCGCCAGGTGGTTCCCGTATCGTTTGGTCAGATCGTTGACTTCAATCATGTGAGGCTCCCTCAGTATGGTTCGGAACTGGCTACCTCACCGATTGTGGACTGAGGGGCCTGCCGTGTAGTCGTCCAGCGGCAGACACTTGGCCTGCTGCGGGCGCAGTACTGGGCCCGGGCTATTTCGGGCAGGCGACCCGGCGTCCGGACCTGTCGAGCAGCTCGACAAGCCCGGCGTAGGTGGGGGCCCCCGGCTCCAGGCACGGGGCGACCGGCGCCTGCGGGAAGACCATGTTCGTCACGATGCCGGCCTTGAGCGGCCCTCCGGGGACCGGGTGGAGTGCAATGTCTACGGCCGGCGCCCCCTGCAGGTGGACCCTCGCCCGCTCGGCGGGGGAGCCCGTGACGGTCACGATCAGGTAGCTGGGAAAGGTGCTCGTGGGTGGTGCCTTGTAGTTGAACAGCCAGAAGGCGGTGTTCCCGGTCGAGGCGCTTTGGTTCTCACAGACCCTTCCTTCGGGCAACTTGAGGCAGTCGTCGACTGTCATCCCCGCCGGCTGGGGGCCGGGCCGGGATCTCAGGCGAGAGTTGGGCGACGGCTCGACCGCCTGCATCAGCCACTCGATGTCGCCAACCTTGCCCCGCTCGAGCTCCACCGCACCCGCGTCGGCTCTAAGGCCCGGTCCGCCCCGGACTGCGGTCACGAACTGGTCCCACTCGGCTGCCGTCGCCGGTTCGACCGACGAAGCGACTGCAACCAGTTGGTCGACGCTCGGCCGGTTCGGTCCGTGGGCGTTCACCAGGAGCAGGTCGCCGGCTTTGGTGGAGGAGACGACCACCGTGTCCTCCTTGCCGTTGGCGAACGTCACCACCCGTCCGGGGCGGCCCGAAACCTCGACCGGTTTGGCCTCCGGCGGGTGGTTCCGGCGGACCGCCCAATTGGTGCTTGCGACGACAGCGTCCAGGTCCAGCGCCAGGCCGGGAAGGGTGGTCACGACGACCGTTCCGTCCTCGGCGAACCACGCCCCGCCGGGCTTCGGCCTCGCCCAGGCGGCGGTGTGGCCCCGCTCGCCGGCCGGGAGATGATCGCTGTTGGGAGACGGGAAGCCGGTCAATGAAAATCCGACGTCGGCGTCGGCCGAACCGACAACCTCCAGGCCGCCCGGCGGGTCATCGACCACCGGAGCGAGCAGGTGGTCGTCCTGCGGCCGGGTCGCCCGGGCGATGTCGGCCAGCTCATCGCGCCCGGCGCTCGCTTTCGATACGAGGACCCCCACGTCGTTCCCGAAGTCGACCGCCAGCTGGGCGGGTACTTGCCCAAAATACGTCTCGTGGGCCGCCTTGAAGACCGCCTCCTTGCCATCGAGCTCGAACTTGGGAGGGGGGTCGCCGATGCCGTACCCGATGAGTCCCTGACTGATCCGTCCCTGCAAGCCCTCGTACCCAAAGAGCTCGACCCGGACCTCTCCGGGACCGCCGGGGCCTTCGCCCTTGGGCGCAAGGACTGTAACGGACTCGTGGCTGCCGAACGAGTCTTCCCCCCATGCCTGGGTGAGCGTTCCCCGGCCGGCCTGAACCGGCGAATAGCCCTCCGGCGGGTGACCGACGCGGAAGGGCGAAGACTCGCTGGTAGTGCCCACGGGCTCGTTCACGGCCCCATCGCCGCCGGTGCAGCCGATCATTCCTACGAGCAGGATCCCTGCGGCGATTCGTCTAAACAACGGCACCTCCATTAAAAGGACGGCTCGCGCGGCTCTCCCTCAGTATCGCCGCAGCCGGGTGAACGGATAACCTTCAACCAGTGCCGCTCGCTCGGACCGGTCGATCGAAGGGGGAAGCCATGGCAGGGATCGAAGGACTCATGAAGGAGCTCCCGATAGGGGACATCGCCCAGCGGCTCGGGGTCGACGAGGCCACCGCCAAGCAGGCGATCGATCAGGCGCTTCCGACCCTGTTCGGCGGGCTAAAGGCCAATGCCCAGGACCCGGCAGGGGAGCGCTCGATCGCCGAAGCCGTGTCGCAGCACCCCCCGAGCCTGGTCGAGGGCGGCGTGAACCTGTCGGATGTCGACGAGTCGGACGGCGAGAAGATCGTCTCCCACGTCTTCGGCGACAACAAGCAGCAGGTCGTCCAGACCCTCGGCGGGCTGCCCAAGGGCGGTGGGAAGGCGCTGCAGGAGAAGCTGCTGCCGATCCTCGCCCCGATCGTCCTCTCCTACCTGGCCAAGCAGCTCGGCGGCAAGGGCGGCAAGGGCGCCGGCGGTCTCGGCGGAGTGCTGGGCGACATCCTCGGCAGCGCCGCAGGCGGCGGCAAGGGCGGCGGCGGCGTGGGCGACATCCTCGGCGACCTTCTGGGCGGCGGGGGCGCTAAAGGTAAAGGCGGCGGGGTCGGCGACATCCTGGGGGGCCTTCTGGGGGGCGGCCGCAGATAACCTAGGCGAGCCGGCTGTGAGACCAACAGCAACTATCTCCAATGCTCAGACTGGTGACGGTAGATCAAGCAGGAGAATGGAGCCCAGGATGACAAACCGCATCGATCAACCCCGGGAGTTCGATCTTGTCGGCAACCCGATCATGATAGGCGGCGTGGGAACCGGATTCGAGGCCACGTTGCAGTACCGCGTGCACGAGGGACACGACGAGGTAACCGGGCACTTCATGGCGGGCGGCGGGACCGGCGAGCACGGCCAGTTCCAGCTCCAGGTGGACGTGTCCGGCGCCTCCTTCACGCTGGACCGCCTCTTTGTGGAGATCTTCGAGTTCAGCGCCAAGGACGGGTCGGAAATCAACAAGGTCACCGTCCCGGTGATCCTCGGCACCCGGATCGTCGACGGTTACGTCGGGTACCGGGAGCACACCGTCAAAAAGGGTGACACCCTCTGGGCGATAGCCAAGGCCAACTACGGCAAGGGCAGTCTGTTCCCGAGGATCGTGCGGGCCAACCCGAACCAAATCAGCGACCCCGACAAGATCAGCCCGGGACAGGTCCTCAAGGTACCGATCGGGAGTTCTTAGGAGTCGAGCCGGGTGTAGGTGAGGTCGAAGTCGTTCTCCCACTTCTCGCCGTGGTTGATCTCCCACGCCCCTTCTATACGGCGGCCGTCCTCGTTGAACCTGCCTATGTAGCGCTGGCGGAAATCGAGAGGGGAGAAGTCCTCCGTCTCTCTGGCGAGGGTCAAAACGCCGTCCTCGAGCGTCATCGAGTAGGTCCGCACGACGCCTCGTGAGTCGAAGTAGTGCTGCGTGAACCCGCCGTCCGGACCGAGGGCGATGATCGCCAGGGTGTTGGGGGCCTCCGGCAGGTCCACCTCGGTCCGCTGCATCAGGAACGCGCCGTCCAGCGTCCACTCGAACAACGCTCTGCCGGAACCGCCGAACGCCTCGATCCGCCACTCGCCGACGAGCGGCACCAGTGGTTCCATCCCTGCTTTGATCATGGGAATCCCTTCGTTCGATTGCCGGCTAAGTCGCGGGGGGTATTTCCCCAGGTTCGCCGAACCTCTATCGTTCCTTTCTGGCTAAGAGTGTCCATCCCCGGTCCCGTGAAGGAGGTTCCAGATGCCAGATGGCGAGATGAAGGTTCCACCGATGTCGGTCCAACTTCAAATGGCCGAAGCGGCGCTTGAGATTCAACAGATCGCCAACCGGGAGGCCACCCTGGCCCGGACCGCGACGAAAAACTCCAAAGACTTCCTGGGCTCCGACGTCGACGCATGGATCGCCATGGCTCTGAGGCTGGACGAGGCGCTCGCCGTAGCGGAACACCACGCCGAGTTCCTCCGTAGGAGTTTCGAGCAGTACGGACCGTGGCTCAACCAGCAGATCCAGCAGACGCTGACCTCGGACCACTTCCAGCCCGACCAGATCGAGCAGATCACGACGATCCTGGACGTCAAGGACGGAGACTTCTCAGACCTCGGCCTATCCCTGGCCGGAACGGTCGTCGAAAGGATCCCCGGCTCCCGCAAGGAGCTTCGCGACCTGGCGTTCGACATCAAAGGCATGGCGGTGCCGGTGATGGACTGGCACCACGTGGGGTGCACGATGATCGACGTCGCCATGATGGCCGGCCTCGCCCTGTGTATCCCCACCGAAGGCGCCGGGTGCGTGGTTGCGCTGGGCGGGATGATCGCCCACGCGGCCTTCTGCTGAATTCGGTGAAACGGATCGATCCCAACTCGCACTACCAGTAGCCGGCGTTCGAAGTCCACGAAAGGAGTTGCGATGTTGTCCGATTTTCCGATTGCGGCGGCCTTGCCAGTCAGCGACGTTGCCCGAGCCCGCCAGTTCTACGAGGAGGTCCTCGGGTTCCAGGCGGCCCAGGTCAACGAGGAGATGGGCGAGGTCGAGTACAGCAGTGGGGGCGTGAACTTCTTCATCTACGCGACCGGATCCGCCGGCACCAACCAGGCGACGGCCGCAGCGTGGCGGGTGAGCGGGCTCGACGGCGTGATGGCGGATCTGGGTGACAAGGGTGTGGTCTTCGAGGAGTACGACCTGCCCGGCCTGAAGACGGAGAACGGCGTCGTGACCGCCCCCAACGGACGGGCGGCCTGGTTCAAGGACCCCGACGGGAACATCCTTGCCGTCGAAGAGCCGAGCTGATTGCGCCGCACCCGGTTAGGAAAACGAGCAACTTCTTGTAAGAATTTCGGCCCTTCTTCCTCATTCCTTCGCCCCCATCAAGGCGGGGCGCTACTGAATGAAGGAGAAGAAGGTAATGAACGCAACATCAAGCATGAAGCTTCGCCGCCGGGCCGTCGCGGCCTGTGTGGTATCGGCAGTCTCAATCGGGATTCTGCCCGGTGTCGCCCACGCCGGCCCGCCCCCGGGCGCGCTGGCCTTCGAACAGAAGGTTGACGCACTCGTCAACAAGCTGATCGATGACAACAACCTGCCCGGAATGACCGTCGCCGTCTCCAAGCAGGGCCGGCTGGTTCTCACCAAGGGTTACGGCTACGCCTACTACGGCGCACCCAAGACCCCGATGAAGGCATCGATGCGGGCTCGCATCGGCAGCGTCAGCAAGGCTGCGATGACCGGACCGGCGGCTTACCAGCTGCTGAAGCAGCACGGAAAGGACCCGGCGACCACCCTCCTCTACGGCCCCGACGGGTTCTTCGAGGGCAAGTTCGACGCAGACATCGCAGCAAAGATCGACGAGCTGACCCCGGACTCCCCCGACCAGATCGCCGAGAAGGCCATCGACTGGGAAGACTGGTACAGCAAGATCACCATCCAGCACCTGTTCGACCACACGTCCGGATTCAACGGCGGGGGCGACATTGCCGGCACCGCAAAGATGTTCGAAGTCGCCGAGGAAGACGTCACCTACGAGATGGCGCACCGTCACTTCCTGCGCACCCGGACCCTGCTGTTCGAGCCCGGAACCGACTCGTCCTACTCCAACCACGGCATGGGCGTTTTCACCCTGGTGATCGAGCAACTCTCCGGCAAGTCGTACTACGACTACGTGCGGGACGACTACCTGGAGACCATGAACCTGCACAACCGGATTCGTCCTGAGTTCGCCCAGCCGGATTCCTGCGACGCAACCAACCACAAGCCCGGCGTAGGCGACCCGTCTTCACTGGGCACCGACAACCTTCCCGCCCCTGTGCCCTTCGAGTTCGAGGAGTACAACCTCGGGCTGGCGGCCGGCGGATGGAGGGCTTCGGCGCAGGACCTGGCCCGGGTCATGACCACCCTGGAGAACAAATACGCCTGGGCCGAGATCGACTCCATGGGTTGGTTCGCCAACTCCAAGGGCAAGCTCAGCCACAACGGCTTGATCGACGGCGGAGCCTCCGTCGTGCAGATGTTCCCCGAGGGTTACAAGTCGTCGAACAACCTGGACCTCAGCGGCGTGAAGGTGGCCATCGTCACCAACATCCGCAACCTGAGCGGTATTCAGAGCCTGGCGGACCAGATCGCCCTTGCGGTCCCGACCAGCAACATCGAGCCCGACTACAACCTGTGGAGGTCCGCAATCGGAACCTACCCGTGCCTGACGGCGGGCAGCCTCACCAGCATCAGCAGCTGAACGCCCTGCAGCAACCGAAGGGCCGGTAAGTCCGGCCCTTCGGCGCGTGAGGATCTGTGGAACTTCTTAGCCAACTCACAACAAGCTCACAAAGTCCGGTGGGATTGTTCTTCCATGGACCAGGCCCCCGCCACCCGCGTGCTGGTGGTCGACGACGAGCGCAACATCTGCTTTCTGTTGGAGGTGGCGCTGCGCCAGCAGGGCTTCGAGGTCCAGGTGGCGTCAACCGGCCGGGAGGCGCTCGACACCCTGGGCCGCAAGGCGCCGGACATCGTCCTGCTGGACGTCATGCTGCCCGACCTGGACGGCTTCGAGGTCTGCCGGCGCATGCGGGAGGCGGGCCTGAGGGTCCCGATCCTGTTCCTCAGCGCCAAGGACACCACCGAGGATAAGGTCCGGGGCCTCACCCTCGGCGGCGACGACTACGTCACGAAGCCGTTCAGCCTGGAGGAGGTCGTGGTCCGCATCCACACGATCCTCCGCCGGCAGGGGAGGGCCGCCCCGAGCTCCCGGCTGACCTTCGCCGACCTGGAACTGGACGACGACTCCCACTGCGTCCGCCGCTCGGGCGTGCTGCTCGACCTGTCGCCGACCGAGTACAAGCTGCTGCGCTTCCTGCTGGCCAACGCCGGGCGCGTGATGAGCCGCAGCCAGATCCTCGACCACGTCTGGGAGTACGACTTCGGGGGCCGCACGAGCGTGGTCGACACCTACGTCAGCTACCTGCGCCGCAAAGTCGACAGCTTCGACCCCCCGCTGATCCAAACCGTCAGGGGCGTCGGATTTTGTATGAGGTTGAACTCGTGACGCTGCGCCGCCGGATCCTGCTCGGCTGCGGCGTGATCGCTTCGGTGCTGTTGATCGCCGACCTCTTCCTTGCGGCAACAGTCCGGTCGGTGTTGCTGCAGAGCGTCGACACCCAGCTCACCGAGTCGGCCCGGCGTATCACCAGGCT
>DASTUJ010000132.1 GCA_035759705.1 Actinomycetota bacterium
CTGCCGCCTCTCTCCTGTCTTCGGGGCTCAAGCGCCGGTTACGGCTGGACATCGCTAGGCCGTCTATCTCCCGAACCGTCGGGCAGGCAACGATTTCGAGCGGGAGGTTCAGGTCCCGGACCATCTGCCGGAGCACGGCCACCTGCTGGGCGTCCTTGCGGCCCATGAAGACCCGGTCGGGGCCCACGATGTTGAACAGCTTGGCGCAGACGGTAGCCACACCGGCGAAGTGGCCGGGCCGGTGCTCGCCCTCCAGGATGCCGCCCAGCCGGCCCGGCTCGACCCGGGTCTGGACCTCCCCCTCGGGATACATCTCGGCCACCGAGGGAGCGAACAGGACTTCTGCGCCCTCCTGCTCCGCCATCGCAAGGTCCGCCTTCAGGTCCCGGGGATAGGTTTCGAAGTCCTCCGACGGGCCGAACTGCAGGGGGTTCACGAAGATCGAGACGACCACCAGCCCGCCGCTCTCACGGGCGGTGCGCATCAGCTCGAGGTGCCCCTCGTGGAAGGCGCCCATGGTGGGCACGAACTCGACCTCGCGGCCCCCTCTGCGGGCTGCGGCAAGCTCCCGGCGGAGTTCGGTGATGTCCTCGAAAACCTTCAAATGGTCGCTTTTCGGGTCAAAACGGCCCGCTAGCCGCCTAAAAGGGTGCCCGGAGGGGCATAAACCTGGATTCCTTCCGGGTCCTTCTCGCAGAACGCGCTCAGGGGTTCGCCGGATGGGAGCTCCACGTCGTCGTCGATCTCCAGGATCGGAACCAGGGCAAAAGCTCTGTTGGTCAACTCGGCGTGCGGCACCGTGACACCGGGCTCCGACACGCTCTCCTCCCCGTAGAGCAGCAGGTCGAGGTCGATCACCCGCGGCCCCCACCTCTCCGACTGCTCCCGGCCGATCTCAGCCTCCACCTGCTTCAGCAGCGCGACCAGCTCAACCGGCGGCAGATCGCAGTCGACCGCCACCGCAGCGTTCAGGAAGTCGGGCTGGGCCGGGCCCACCGGGTCGGTCTCGTACACCGAGGAGGCCTCCATCACTGCCAGGCCCTTCTCCAGCAACAGCTCGACCGCCCTCTTCAGGTTGTCGAGCCGGTCTCCGAGATTGGATCCCAGACCTACATAGGCTCGGGTGGGGGCCACTGGTCCTCCTGACTGCTGCGGTTGCGACGGACGCTCAGGCTACCAACTTCGGCGCTGTGGGGCGGATACGCTGAGGGCGCGGGACGATCGGGGGCGAAGTGGCAAAGGGACGGCGGCGTGTCAAGAAGGTTCTCGCGGTGTTGGTGGTTCTGGCGGCCGTCGTGTGGACGGTCAACACCTCCCGCTTCACCGACCCCGAGGGAGAGCCACTCCTTCTCGCCCACCGGGGGCTGGGACAGACCTTCGACCTGGAGGGAGTCGAGAACGACACCTGCACGGCGGAAATCATCCACCAACCCGAGCACCCCTATCTGGAGAACACCCTGCCCTCGATGCAGGCCGCGTTCGACGCCGGCGCCGACATCGTGGAGCTCGACATCCACCAGACGACAGACAACCGGTTGGTCGTCTTCCACGACTGGACCCTCGACTGCCGGACCGAAGGAACGGGCGAGGTGCAGGACGCCACTCTGGAGGAGCTTCAGAAGCTGGACGTGGGCTACGGGTACACCGCAGACGGCGGCAAGACCTTCCCTTTCCGGGGCAAGGGGGTAGGGATGATCCCAACCCTGGACCAGGTCCTCGACGCCTTCCCCGACCACCGGCTGCTGTTGCACCTGAAAGGCGACGACCCTTCGGACGGCAAGCTGCTTGCCGCCCGCCTGGAGCAATTCTCGCCCGGTCGTCTGGCTCAATTGGCGGTGTACGGCGGCAACCGGTCGGTAGCGGCAGCAGTTGCCGAGCTGCCGGACCTGCGGGCGATGTCCCGGGCGACCCTGAAGAGCTGCCTCGGGTGGTACATCGCCCTCGGCTGGACCTCCTACGTGCCTTCGACCTGCGACGGAGCGCAGGTGCACATCCCGGACCAGATCGGTCCCTGGCTCTGGGGATGGCCCCACAAGTTTGTCGAACGCATGGAGGCGCACGGCGTCAGGGTCGTAGTGGTCAAGGGGTCCCTCGGATTCTCGGACGGCTTCGACTCCCCCGAGGATGTCGAAGACCTGCCTGAGGGCTTCGCCGGAGTGATCTGGACGAACCGGATCGACGAGGTGGCGCCGCTGCTAGCGGACTGAGAGCTCCTCGTCGTGAAGTCCGGTGACAACCCTGCCGCGCTCGATCCTGATGCCGACCGACTGAAGCTCTTCCTTCGACAGCTGCGACTTCGAGAGCCCGATGACCACCCGGTCGACGAACGGCCGGGCGAGGACTACCTGCGCCAGCCGCTCCCCCAGGGCTTCTAGCAGGTTGTAGCTTTCGGTGCTGACCACCTGTCGGATGTCGGCGATCAGCTCCATGTAGTCCACGGTGTGCTCGATGCGGTCGGCCCGCCCGGCGGCCGAGAGGTCGAGCTGGCACTCCAGGTCGACGGCGAACTCCTGGTCGAGGTCGCGCTCCTCCTGGGTGACGCCGTGGCGGCCTGAAACCTTGAATCCTTTGATGACGATCGAGTCCGGCAAACTTGTTCCCTTCGTTTAGGAGGCCGCTCACGATCTTCGAGGGCCTCGGCGATGTAGCACCAGCGAGCCGAAACGGCTCCCTATTCACGACCTTCATAACTAGTCATCTTGCGGCCGGAACCGAACAAACCGGACCGGTCACAGTTTCACTTCAGGGCACCCAGCACCGCGCGCAAGAAGGCTCCCACGTCTTGAGTACCACCGTTGGTAACGATCGCCATGGTTGCGTGATCCTCAAGGTCGTGGGCCACAATCGCACCGGAGCCGCCGTCATGTCCAACCAGGTCCCTGCCGGATTCCCTGTAGTGCACCACACCGAGACCATACGGCAAGCCGCACCCCTCGGGGCACGGCAACCCCCGCGAGATGCTGGGGTCGATCATGCGGCGGAGACTGGCCGGTTGGAGCACCTCCCCGGTGAACACAGCGTGTCCCCAACCGGCGAGGTCGCCAGACGTGGTGTGGATCGTGCCGATGGAGGGACGAGGGAGCACATTCTCCAGAAAGTGCGAGTCCCTCTCGGGCGGGCGGTAGAGCACTGCCACGTCATTTCCCTGCCCGATCCCGCCGGGAAAGGTAGCCCTGAGCCTGAGGGGCCGTAGCAGGCGGGTCTGCAGCTCCTCGCTCAACGTCCGGCCCGACGCGGCTTCGATGACCATTCCGAGCAGCGAGTAGTTAGCGTCGGAGTACACATAACATCTTCCCGGCTCGCAAATCGGTGGCGGCATCCGTTTCAGCAGGTCCGAGTTGCTCAGAGGTTGCCCACGGTCGGAGTCCAGCGTGGGAATCTGGGGCAAGCCAGAGGTGTGTGACATGAGCTGAATTAGGGTCGCATCGCCAACCACCTGGATCTCGAGGGGAAGGTCGGGCAACCACCGCCCAACCCGGTCCTGGAGCCTGAGGGAGCGGGACTCCACCATCTTCATCGCCAGCGTCGCCGTGTACAGCTTCGCGACGCTGGCAACCGGGAAAACGGTATACGGGGAAACCGGACGCCTGGAATCAACGTCGGCCAGACCACCGACGACGGTGGTCGGCCGGTCGTCCACAATGACGGTTACGCTCACCCCGGGCACGTCATGCGATTCCAGGTAGCGGTCGACCGCTGTTTGCAGGCGGCTTTGAAGCGTAGGAGCGGGGTTGCACGCCTGCAGAGCGGAGCCGCAAACCAGTGCGAGCGCAATGGCGGCGGTCCAAGCTGATCGTGAAGATCGGGTTCTGTACATGCTCGTAAGCTCTCGCGTTGGGAAAAGCCTACCTGTACACCGTCAAATCCTTAGACGGACCGGGCTATGGCCTCGGTCATCCGGACCACCCGGACCATCTCCTTCACATCGTGGACCCGGACGACCTTCGCCCCATGGGCCACCGCCCAGGCGACCGTCGCAGCCGTTCCCTCCAGGCGTTCGCCCACCGGCACGTCCAGCGTCGTCCCGATGAACGACTTGCGGGAGGTCCCTATCAGGATCGGAAAGCCCGGTTCGCAGAGACTCGGGATGCCCTTCAGCAGCTGAAGGTTGTGCTCCCGGGTCTTGCCGAACCCGATCCCCGGATCAAGGACTATCGCCGAATCGGGCACTCCGGCCGCCAGAGCGTCCCCGGCCCACCCGATCAGTGCGGCCTTCACATCGGCCACGACATTGCCGTAGGTGGGGTCGGCCTGCATGGTCCTCGGGTTGCCGAGCATGTGCATCAGGACTATGCCGGCGCCGGTGTCGGTTATGACATCCGGCATCGACGGGTCGGACCGCATCGCGGTCACGTCGTTGACTATCACTGCGCCCACGTCGACCGCCGCTCGGGCGACCCGGGACTTGGTGGTGTCTATAGACACGGTGGCGCCGGTCCGGGAGACGATCGCCTCGACGACCGGGATCACCCGGCTGAGCTCGTCCTCGATGGACACCTCATCGGCTCCGGGGCGGGTGGACTCGCCTCCGACGTCGATGATGTCCGCCCCCTCCTCGAGCATCCGGGCCGCGTGGTCGGCAGCCGCAAACGGGTCCAGGAACAGCCCGCCGTCCGAGAAGGAGTCGGGCGTTACGTTGAGGATCCCCATGACCAGGACGCGGTCCAAAGACAGGTGTCGATCACAACATTCCCAGATGGCCATCGCGCTCGGTTCCGCTCGAAAGCGGGGAATTTAGGCGGGGGTGGGCTCGGCGCCCGGGCGGCGCAGGCCCGGCTTTGAGGGGGCCGGGGAGTGGGTCTGGATGGTGTCCTCTTCTTCCTTGTTCGCAGCCGAAGCTGCGGCAAGCTGGTCCTGGACCAGGCGGCGGGGAAGCTCGCCACGGGCAGCACGCTTCGGGACATCGGCGAACAGCCGCTCGACGTCGGACTTCTCGATGGTCTCCTTCTCGATGAGGAGGGCGACCATGGAGTCGAGCTGGGCCCGGTAGGTGGAGCAGATCTCCCAAGCTTCCTGGTGTGCCTCGTCGACCAGACGGCGGATCTCCTCGTCGATCTCGGAGGCCACGTGCTCGGAGTAGTCGGCGTTGTGGCCCATGTCGCGGCCGAGGAACGGCTGGTCGACCTTGTCGCCGAGCGCCATGGGGCCGAGTTTCTCGCTCATTCCGTACTCACAGACCATCTTGCGAGCGATCTTGGAGACCCGCTCGAGGTCGTTGGAGGCGCCGGTGGTGGGGTCCTGGAAGACGAGCTCCTCGGCAACCCGGCCGCCCAGCAGCATGGCGAGCTGGTCGATGAGGCTTGAGCGTGACTCCAGGAAGCGGTCCTCGGTGGGCAGGTTCAGGGTGTAACCCAGGGCCCGTCCACGGCTGATGATCGAAACCTTGTGCACCGGGTCGGCGTTCGGAAGCGCCCAGCTGACCAGGGCGTGGCCGGCCTCGTGGAAGGCGATGACCTGCTTCTCGTGCTCGCTGATAAGGCGGCTCTTGCGCTGCGGACCTGCGATCACCCGGTCGATGGCCTCCTCGACCTCGTCCATGGTGATCTCCTTCTTGGCGCGCCGGGCGGCCAGGAGCGCGGACTCGTTGATGACGTTGGCCAGGTCGGCGCCGGTGAAACCGGGGGTCCGGCGGGCCAGCACTGCCAGGTCGACGTCCTTGGCCAGGGGCTTGCCGCGGGCGTGAACCTTGAGGATGTCCTCCCGGCCCTTGAGGTCGGCCCGGTCCACGGTCACCTGGCGGTCGAAACGGCCGGGACGCAGCAGGGCGGGGTCGAGGATGTCGGGGCGGTTGGTGGCGGCCATGAGGATGACCCCGGTACGGACGTCGAAGCCGTCCATCTCGACCAGAAGCTGGTTCAGGGTTTGCTCACGCTCGTCGTGGCCGCCTCCGAGGCCTGCGCCACGGTGCCGTCCAACGGCGTCGATCTCGTCGACGAAGATGATGGCGGGGGCCGAAGCTTTGGCCTGCTCGAACAGGTCGCGGACCCGTGCGGCGCCGACACCGACGAACATCTCGACGAAGTCGGAACCGGAGATCGAGAAGAACGGGACGCCTGCCTCACCGGCCACTGCTCGGGCGAGCAGGGTCTTGCCGGTTCCGGGAGGGCCGAACAGCAGCACGCCCTTGGGGATCTTGGCGCCCATGTTCTGGAACTTGGCGGGGTTGGCCAGGAACTCTTTGATCTCCTCGAGCTCCTCGATGGCCTCGTCGACGCCTGCAACGTCCTGGAAGGTGATCTTGGGCTGGTCCTTGGCAACGAGCTTGGCCTTCGACTTACCGAAGGACATCACACGGTTGCCGCCGCCCTGCATCTGCTGCATCAGGAAGAAGAAGATGCCGAGGATGAATATGAACGGAAGGATGCTGGTCAGCAACGAGCCCCACAGGTTCGGGTTCTCCGGGTTGGCGGTGACCTTCACGCCGGGCTGGTCCCTCAGCAGCTGGGAGAGGTCCTCGGAGCTGAGGTAGGTGGAGGTGAACTTGGAGCCGTCGCTCAGGGTTCCCTCGATCCGGCCGCTCCGGCCGAAGACCTCGACCTCGGTGACGTCGCCGGCCTTGAGCTTGCGCTCGAACTCGCTGGTGCTGAGCTTGGCGTCGCGGTTGCCGCTATTCAGGATTCCGGCCACGGCCCAGATGGCCGCAATACCGATGAGCAGGTAGAAGATTGGGTTCTTAAAGAGCTTGTTCATTGTCTTCCCAGGTTAGCACCATCTCCAGGTTTGCCTCCCCCCTGAAATCGCCGCCCAAACGCTACGCTAGCTGGTCCTCGTCGAGGAACGCGATGTAGGGCAGGTTCCGGTACAGCTGGTCGTGATCGAGCCCGTAGCCGATCACAAACTGAGCGGGGATCTCGAATCCTTCGTACCGGACGTCCAGGTCCACCTGCTGAATACCCGATTTTCTCAAGAGTGCACACACCTCCAGGCTGGCCGGCTTGCGCCCGTTCAGGTACTTCAAGAGGTAGTTGAGGGTAAGGCCCGAGTCGATGATGTCCTCCACCAGGAGCACATGCCGGTCGGTGATCTCGTAGTCCAGGTCCTTCAGGATCCGCACGACCCCGGAGGTCTTGGTGGCCGAGCCGTAGCTGGAGACGGCCATGAAGTCGAACTCGATCGGCAGGTCGATCTGCCGGGCCAGGTCGCTCATGAGCATGAACGCGCCCTTGAGGACCCCGACCAGGACGACGTCCTTGCCGGCGTAGTCCTCGCTGATGCGGTCCGCCAGCTCCTTGATCCGCTCCTGGATGCGCTGCTCGGAGATGAGTGTCTTCCCTACGCCGATCAAGCGACCTCCTCCTGCGCCGCTTCGCCGAGAGTCAGTTGCAGAACCTCGGTCGTGCCGGGGCCGACCTTGAAGCGGTCGTCCAGGCGATGGCCCGCGACCCAGACGATCTCCGGCCCGCTGACCACCAGCGGAACCAGGTGCCGGGAGGCGCGGGGGACGCCGGTGTCGACGAAGAAGTCCTGGAGCTTGCGGGACCCGGGCGCACCCAGGGGCCGGAAACGGTCGCCGGGCCGCCACTGGCGCACCGAGAGGCCCGCCGGAACCGCCGAGACGTCGACGGTCTCAGTCGACGCGTCCTGCGCCCACTTCCCGGGCATCGGCATTGGGCGGCGTTCGACCTTCAGCGTCACTCCCCAGCCGGGCAGCGCGGTGATGCCGGGAACCTCGAGGGTTACCGGCGACAGCACGCGGGGCTCGTTCGGCCGTCCGAACACAACTCGATCACGCTCCGACCATACCCATAGACTCCCCGGCAGCGCCAAACGAGCCCCGGTGACCGGGAGGACCTTGCCCAGAATGTCCCGGACCGACCGGCCAGTCAGCTCCACGCCGAGCGACTTAGCAGCCCGGCGAATCAGCTGGTTCTGAACCTCGGCGGCGGCCCGGTCCAATCCTCGCCGGGCGACCGCCACCTCATCTGACGAGGTGCTCACCAGCTTGGTCCACATAACCTCCACCTCGGACGAAGTGCGGTCGGCCTTCGCTCGGGTCTCGCCCGACAGCTTGGTCAGCCGGGCGACCTCCGTCTCCCCTGCCTCGGCCAGGCGGGCCCTGACGGCGACCCGGCGGTACCTGGGGTTGAAGTTCGACGGGTCGACGCAGTACGCAACTCCGGCATCGCGGCACACCTGCTCGGTGTCGCTGCGCCGGAGGTCCAGGATCGGCCGGACGAGGTTGCCCCGAACCGGCGGGATGCCCAGGCCGTAGCCCCCCCGTTCGAGCCGGAGCGCAACGGTCTCCGCCTGGTCGTCCATGGTGTGCCCGGTGGCGATGCGGCCGGCGCCGCAGTCCAGAGCCATCTTCTGAAGCGCCCGGTACCTGACCGACCGCGCCTGGGCCTGGGTCGGGGGGTCGACCGTCACGCGGGTTTCGACATAAGGAAGTTCCAATCGGCCGGACACCCGCCGGCAGTGGCGGGCGTCGTCGACCGAGGTCTCACGCATCCCGTGGTCCACGTGGCCCAGAACGAGGTCGTAGCCCAGCTCCCTGAGGAGGAGCGCCGTCGCCGTCGAGTCGGCGCCTCCGCTGAACGCAACGAGGACCCGGTCGCCCGGGGCGATCATCTGATGCCTGGCGATGGTTCCGGCGGCCGTGGTGGCCGGTGTCAAGGCGATACCCGGCTCAGCCAGCGCTCCGGGGACTTGACCTCCTCAAGCGTCGGCATGTCCTCGACCGAGTGGAACACCGCCTTCACTCCGGCCGAGCCCGCGGAGGCGTAGACGGCATCGAAGAACAGCTGGCCCTGTACGTACTGGGCCTTCTTGAGCTCGAAGCCCAGCACCTTGGCCATCAGCTTGGCCATAGGGGTTCCCACCGAGCTTCCGCCGCGCAGGGCCTGGCTCATCCGGGGCTGGCTGGGGATCCGGCCCTCACCCACCCGGTCCATCACGAAGTTTCCGTGACCCTCGATCACCGACATGAACGCCTGGAGCCTGTTGAAGATCTCCAGCTGCTCGGGCTGGAGCACCCGCATGACCAGCGGAGTGGTGTCGTCCTTTAGCCTGGGGTTCGACTTGAACGTCGCAACCATCCGGTCGGCCAGCGTCTTGGCGTCCATGTCCATCGACTCGAGCATCTGGTTGACCAGGCCCAAAAAGTGCGGCCGGACCCAGGGGTTCGCCTCGAACTGGCTGCGGTGGGTCATCTCGTGGAGGACGATCCACAGGCGGAAGTCACGGGGCAGGAAGCCGAAGCGCCGTTCCATCATCACGACGTTGGGGCCGACGAACCAGACCTGGTTCTGGTGGCCGACGAGGATGTCGTACTGCCCCAGCACCCTCTGGGAGAGGAAGCCCAGGACGGTGCCGAGCTGGGCGCCGAGAGCAGCCTTGTAGGCGTACTTGGCGCCTGGGAAGGCACTCGCATCGTCGAACTTTGCCTGCATCTTGTTCAGCAGGGGAGACATCAACTCCAGCATGGAGGTGACGTTGGCGGTGGCCCACTCCTGGCGGTTGAGGACCCGGGCGACGGCGGGTTGGGGGGAGGCGAAGCCGCTCTCCTCGGCGATGAGAGGCTCGGCTTCACGGGTCAGCTCTTCGAAGCTCTCCTGCAGACCGTCGAGAAGGTAGGACTGGTCCAGGGAGCCCGGCTGGGCGAACATTGCGGCGAAGCGGGAGGCGATGCTCTCGTCGACCAGACCGCTCAAGAAATCGCGTCCGCGACAGGAGCAGGGATCTCAGGACCGCTCAGGGCCTGGTCTTGAAAAAGATCGGAGCGCGGCACCAGACCAGCTTAACAGCGGAGGTGGAGCTCGGATGAATGGCTAGCTTGGGGTGCTGCTGGACTGGCCTGCCGAAGGCAACTCCATGGCGTTGCACATCGGCGTAGCGCCAGACGAAATGGCGGCTTATTGCGCCTGCTAGCTGACCTTCTTGCCTCGGAGTCGCGGAATCTTTACGTCTGCGTGGATGAAGCAGGTGTCACGACGGTTGTACATCGAAAGCTTGGTGATGCAGCCTTCGTGGGCGCATGCCCGGTCTTCTGCATAACGACGGGACCTCTTGGGAAGTCCCACAACATGAGCCCCTCTTATCGCAGTCGACGCCACGTTCATCCCTCCTCTTGGACCAGTGGTTGAGAAATTTCCTACACGCCTCTATTCGCTATGCCTGGAAACGTGGATTGGTACTTATGTATTCCCCGAAAGGGATTTTTGTACCAGGAGGAAGATTTCGGGGGAAAAGAGCGAGTTTGAAGCCCGAGTTCTGCCCGTTCGGGACGAATTCTGGAGCCGGAGCGGGGAATCGAACCCCGGACCTACGCATTACGAGTGCGTTGCTCTACCGTCTGAGCTACCCCGGCGAGGACCCGCTTCGGACGGGCAGCAAGCCGCGAGAAGTTGATCCAGACTTCAGTTTACCCGCCCGGACCGGAGCGGCCGGGCGGCCGGGAACTCGATTGGCCGGGGGCCTGCCTACGGCTGCTCCTGAAGATCGTCAATATCCGAACGGTTTTGGAAGTGGCGCTGAAACGCGGCGCCTGTGGTGGTCGGTGTGCCGGGGAAATAGTCCCGAATCAGTCCCCAGTTGTCATGGCCGCAGGGGCTTTCTGTTTTGGTCCAAACCCAGGCCAGATAGCCAGAACCCCCTTCGTGGTTGTCCAGGAACCCCAAAATCGCCTCCACATCGGTCGTCGTGCAGTCCTCCCGGCCGAGCTCGCCCGATACCAGCGGCATTGCGGGCATCACCGCGTCCAACTGCTCGGCCAGGCAACTCTCGTCGGTCCAGGCACAGGGACGTCCGGGATAGGGGTGAAATGAAGCGACGAGCTGGCCGGCCGGGTCTCGGGGGAGGAAGTCGACGAGTTGAGACAGGTCCTGTGCATAGGTAAGCCCGCCGAGCATGATCGGGTTGGTCGCTCCGGTGGAGCGAACCGCGTCGACCAGTTCCTGCATGCCGGCCGCCTGGAATGTTGTCCGGGTCGGCTGCTGCATTGAGTTGTGCACCGTCAGAGTGCCCCCGTCCCGCCAGATCGCCCAGGGCTGACGGCGACCGATGGGGTCCCGGTCGATGTACGGCTCGTTGAACAGGTCGAACATCACACCCGAGTTGTCCTTGAAGGTGCCGGCAACCTGCCTCCAAAACTCCGGCGAGTTGTCCCGGTTGGCCATCGGCTGCTGGCCGTCCGCCGTGACGCCGTTGGGGGCGGCCCAGTGCAGGTCGACTATGGCAACCATCCCTTTGCCGGTGATCGCGTGCACCCATTCGCCGATCGCAGCCCGGTACTTGGAGCCGGTAAAGGCCGGGTCGAGGCCGGGCTTGCTCCCGAGCCAGCAGTCCTCGTTCAGCGGCACCCGCACGGCGTTGATGTCCCAGGTGAGCATGGCGCTCAAGGTCTGGCCGTTCCCAGCGGAGGTGTCGGGCCCCTCGAAGATGCCCCTTCCGCCTATGCAGGCGTACTCGGTGCCCATACGGTTCACCCCGGCGATGTGTACCGGCCTGCCCTCCATGTCCACGAGCTTGTTACCGGACACCCTGATGCCGCCGTGAGGGGATTCAGGACTGGCGGGAGGGGGCGCTCCAACCTTGCCGCTCCCGCAAGCCTCCACTGACAGGCTCAGCAGACAAAGCGATAAAAGCCGAAGCAAAAGCCTGACCAACGACGCACCCTCTTTTCCGGAAGCAACGGTTCAAGTTCCCGACCATTCGTTAAGTGGGATTTCTCCCTCATGTTTCGCAACCACGACGATTATCAGGGAAGCTTTCGGCGCCGGTCGTAGGGCACGACCTCAAGGAAGCGAGGTTCGGGGTGGGGCGGGCCGAGCGCGCCGTAGTAATTGACCCAAAACGCGAACCTCCCGCTCTCAAGGTGGCGGAACGGCACCGAAGCGAACCTTAAGCGGTCGGTGCCGACGGTTACTTCATCCCTGTTACGGAATCTTCTGCCGCCTTGAATAAGAAGGGCCAGATGATTCAGTAGGCCGGCGGCTCGCTCCGTCTCCATCCCCACGACGGTCAGTTCAGGATGGTTCACCTCGGCGAGCCCGATCGTGTAAGCCCAATCTGACGACGATTGTTGTTCCACCGGTATAACGGCCCATCCGAAGCGCTCGATCAGTCCGTGAATTTCGAATAGAACCTCATCGAACGTGGCACCGTTGCACATCATGCACATGTCTTGAGCTTGACACCGGGGTATGACATTTCGCGGTCGCTGCGCTTAAAGCTTTAAACCATTCTCAAAAAAAGCGACTCCACCACCAGGGCCGGGTTGGCATTGTTCCTGAGAGCCAGCTGCGCCTCCAGGCAGTGCTCGATCATGTCGACCCAGAACTTCGTCGGCCTGTCCGGCGCCGCCTGGACGAGGAGGTCGGCGTGGTCGAACGCGATCAGCGAGCCCGGGTCGGCCCCGGCAGATGCGGCGGCCAGGTCCCGGAAGGCGGCCCCCATCCAGGAGAGGAAGTCGATCAACACCTCGGTCTCCTCCCGGCGCAGCGTTCGCTTGTTCCGGTCGGCCAGCTTCTTCTTCCATGCCCCCTGCCCGTCCTTGCCGCTGATCTCCTCCAGCCGGGCCAGCTCGGCAGCCTGCTGCTTTTCGAGCCTCTCCCGGGCTGAGGCGGAGAACGCCTTGGCGGCGTCGGCTGCGTCGAGAGCGTCGACCGCCGACATCCGGGTGCTTGCGGCGACGGCGATCGCCTTCGAACGAACCATCGAGGTGGCCGGCTCAGCCGCCAGCCGGACTGCCGCGTTCAGGTCTCCGCGCGAGATCCGCACCAGGCGGTGAGCTTCAGCGGTGTCGAGGTCGAACCTGGTCTCCAGCAGCTCCAGCATCGCCTCCTCAGCGATCGGTGGGAAGTCGACGATCTGGCAGCGCGAGAGGATGGTGGGCAGGAACGGCTGGAGCGCGTGGGAGAGCAGGATCCAAACAACGCTGCGGCTGGGCTCCTCCAGCGCCTTCAGCAGGGCGTTCTGGGACCGCTCCGGGATGCGGTCCGCCTCCTGGATGATGAAGACCCGGTGGGCCGCCTCGATGGGGCTCTGGGACGCCGCCTGGGCGGTGGCGCGGAGCACCTCGACTGGGAACGTGTAACCCTCCGGCTGCAGGATCGTGACGTCGGGGTGCAGACCGGCCAGCACCCGCCGGCAGGTGTTGCACTCTCCGCACGCCTCCGGGCAGACGAGTGCCGCCGCGAAGACCCGGGCCGCGTTGCGTTTGCCCACCCCCGGGGACCCGACGAACAGATAGGTTCCGGTGGGCCTCCCGGCCGCGCCCTTCAGAACCGAGGCCACCCTGGGGTGGCCCATGAACTGGTCCCAGACACCCCCCGAAGGGGGGTCAGAAAGTTGATCGCCGGAGGCGTCCAAATCCTGGGGGACTCCTTTAAATGACTGTGGGTTCAGCCTGCACCGCCACTTCTTCGGCTTCGCTACGCACCGCGAGCATTGCGTCCACCTTCCTGCGAACCTCGGCTGCGACCTCCTGGGGGCTCTTGCTCCCGTCGATGATCAGGTACCGGTTGGCGTGCCGCTCGGCCAGAAGCCGGTAGGCCTCCCGGACCCTGCGGTGAAACTCGATTCCCTCCTGCTCGATACGATCCGGCTCGTCCCCTGCACGCTCCAGCCCCAAAGAAGCCTCGTAGTCAAGCAGGAACACCATGTCCGGGAACAGGGCGCCGGTCGCCCACCGGCTGATCGACCGGATCTGGTCCGCCCCCAACCCCCGGACCAGGCCCTGGTAGGCGATCGAGGAGTCAATGTAGCGGTCGCATATGACAATTGCGCCGTCGTTCAACGCCGGCCGGATCACCTCGTCTACGTGCTGCGCCCGGTCGGCGGCGTACAGAAGGGCCTCCGCCTTGTCCGAGAGGCCGGAGTTGGCAGGGTCGAGAAGCAGGTCCCTCAACTTCTTCCCGATTCCGGTCCCGCCCGGTTCCGCCGTCACGAGCACCTCGTGCCCCCGGGCGGTCAGGTGCTGGCGCAGCAGCTCCATCTGAGTGGTCTTCCCGCTGCCCTCGCCCCCCTCGAACACCAGGAACATGCCGTGGCCGGCCGGCCGCTGGTGCCGTCGAACACCAATTGCCTTGGTGGTGACCACGCCGGCGCCGAGGATGCTGATGCCGCCTATCCACATCGCCACCCGGATCCCACGGAAGTCGATGCTCTGGTCGAACAGGATCACCGGGCCCGAGATCGCTCGGTCGATGATCCTGACGAGCGCCGGGGCAACTGCTGCCGCCCCGACTATTGCCAGGCGGACCACCGAGTTGATGGCCGCCGAGCCCCGGCCCCTCAGGTTCGGCCCGAGCTTCTCCTGGATCAGGGCATAACCGCACGGGTAGGCGAATCCGGCAAAGACCCCGCACAGGCTGGCGGACACCAGCGCCGGGGTGAGGGTCGACACACTTCCGAAGATCACCGTGCTGATCCCCATCAGGACCACGACGGTGGAGAAGATGACGTCTTTGGGGAACATCTGCGATGCCGGGCCGGCGAGGATGAACCCAATACCCAGGCCGGTACCGACTGCGGCGATCAGGAGGCCGAAGCTGCCCGATCCGCCGCCTAGGACGTCGCTCAGGAAGAACGGCGCCATCGACATGAAAGTGCCGATTCCGGCAAAGGTCCCGCCGATCCCGAAGACCCACGGCCGGATCATCTCGTGTCCGAACAGGAACTTGAGGCCGTCGACCAACTCCATGCGTGTGGCCTTGAAGTTCAGAGGCTCCTGCTTGGCCGGGCGCGGAGCCACCCGCAGCGAAAGCGTGAGAGCGGCGCTGACCAGGAAGGTCGCCGAGTCGAGGATGAATGCTGCCAGCTCGGGGTTGGTGGCTAGGGCGCTGATCCCGGTGACCTCGCCCAGGAACTCGGAGAACTTGGCCAAAACGCCGAAAATGGCCCCCGACAACGGGAAGGTGGCGTAAGCCGCTATCAACAACAGGGAGTAGGCGTGGGTGAAATGTTTCGGGTTGGCCACCATTTCCGGGACCGTCGAATCCTTGGCCGGCTGCCAGGCCAGGGTCATCATCTCCAGGACCGCAGAGATCACCAGCAGCAGGACCACCGGATTCAGGAAGGGCAAAACGCCGCCCGCCATCTCCACGAAGGGAAGGGTGAGGATCAATCCCGCCCGCGCTACGTCGCAGATCACCATCAGTTTCTTGCGGTCCCAGCGGTCCGCCAGCACGCCGGCGATCGGGCTAAACAGCAGCGTTGGGCCCATGCGGGCAAGCAACACGGCAGCGATGGCGAACTCGTTGTCGTAGATCCGTTTGGTCAACGCAACGATTGCGATGAGTCCGACCCAGTCCCCCAACGAGGAGGAAACCTGGCCTATGAAGAACCGCCGGAAGGAGCGCTGCTTCAACAGTTGGCGGTAGACCGAGCCGCTACCGGGCTCGGTAAGGTCTACTTCGTCGCCGTCACCGCGTTTGATGAAGAACCTCCACTGGCCGGCAGGAGCGAGGGATCCTCGTTCTGGGTGTGACGGCAGGCAGGGTAGTGGCTGCAGCCGAAGAAAACACCCTTTTTACCTTTCCTTTCGAGCAGGTCACCCGGTGCATTATCCGTGCAACGCTTGCATGGAGTCTCCAGGCACTTTGGGCAGGGCACGCCGGTGTTGCGCGGCTTGTCCTTCTGGATGTACTTGCACTCCGGGTAGGTCGAACACCCGACAAAGGGGCCGAACCGGCCGCGTCGCTTCTGCAAGGGGTTGCCGCAGTCCGGGCACTTCTCGTCCAGCAGCTCGGGCGCCTGGTCGGGCTGGCCGGGGAGCGGGTGGGTGTGGGCGCAATCCGGGAACCCCGAGCAGCCGTAGAACTTGCCCCGGCGGCCCAGCTTGATGACGAGCGGCTTGCCGCAGTCGGGGCAGAGCTCGTCGGTGGCCTCGGAGGTCACGTCCTCCTTCGGCACCTCCCCCGCCTTGTTAAGCCGGTCCTGCATCGGCAGGTAGAACGACTCGACCACCGGGCGGTAAGCGACCTTGCCCTCGGCCATCTCGTCCAGGCGCTCCTCCATGTCCGAGGTGAACTCGAAATCCATGAAGTGGTCGCCGAAGTAGCGGACGAGGAAGTCGCTGGTGACCTCGCCGGTGTCGGTGGCGTGAAAGCGCTTGTTTTCCACCCGTACGAAGTCACGCTTCTCGTCGAGGATGGTGGTCATGATCGAAGCGTAGGTCGAGGGGCGGCCGATGCCCCGGGACTCGAGCTCCTTGATGAGCGAGGCCTCGGTGTAGCGGGGAGGCGGCTGGGTGAAATGCTGCTCGGGCCTCAGCTCCCGCAGGTTCAGCTCCTGGTCGGCTGCGAGAGTGGGGAGCTTGGACTCGGGCTCCTCCTCCTCGTCCTTGGCCTCCCGGTACAGGCGGGTGAATCCGTCGAACTTCATCGTCGACCCGGTCGCCCGGAACAGGTGGATGTCTGCACCGTTGGCCGGCGCGGCCGCCACGTCGGCCGAGACCTGGTCGTAGACCGCCGGCGCCATGAGCGAAGCGACCGACCGCTTCCAGATGAGGTCGTAGACCTTGATCAAGGCGTCGGCGTCCCGGCTCTCGCCGGCTCGGATCTCGGCCTCGAGGTCCTTGGCGCTGCGGGTCATGTCCGACGGGCGGATGCACTCGTGGGCTTCCTGGGCGCCCTTGGCCTTCTTGTCGTGGTTCTTGTAACGGCCGACCCAGTACTTGTCGCCGAAGTTCTTCTTCACCAGGCCCGCAGCGGCCGAGATCGCCTCCGAGCTCATCGAGGTGGAGTCGGTACGCATGTAGGTGATGTAGCCCCTTTCGTAGAGGCGCTGTGCCAGGCCCATGGCCCGGCGGCTGCCGAAGCCGAGCTTGCGGGAGGCGTCCATCTGGAAGCTGGAGGTGATGAACGGCGGGAACGGGACCTTGCGGGTCTCCTTGGTGCGGACGTCGGCTACCTTCCAGGAAGCGCCGTCCAGCGCAGCGGCGATCGCCTCGGCCCGGGCCTGCTCGCCGATCCGGTTGGCCAGGTCCTCGGCGGAGTCCTTGCCGATCTTGGTGGGGATCTTGATGTCCCCGATCTGGACCAGGGTGGCGATGAAGCCCTCGCCGGCGAGGGTGTCGAGCAGCGCCTGGAGCGTCCAGTACTCGGTGGCGACGAACTTGCCGATCTCCCGCTCCCGCTCGACCACCAGACGCAGGGCCGGGCTCTGCACCCGTCCCGCAGACAGGCCGTAACGGATCTTGTGCCATACCAGCTGGGAGACCGGGTAGCCGACCAGGCGGTCGATGCTGCGGCGGGCCTGCTGGGCGTCGACCAGTCGCTGGTCGATGGCCCGGGGCGACTTGATGGCCTCGGTGACCGCCTTCTTCGTGATCTCGGTGAAGGTGACCCGGCGCTGCTTGTCCAGCGGGATCTTGCAGCTCTCGGTGATGTGCCACGCGATGGCCTCGCCCTCGCGGTCGTAGTCGGTGGCGAGGTAGACGTGGTCGGCCTTCTTCGCCGCGGTGGCGATAGCCGAGATGACCTTCTTTTTGTCCTCGTTGACGACGTACTCGAGCTTGAAATCGTGCTCGACGTCGACGCCCAGGGTCTTTATGGGCAGATCCCGGACGTGACCTACCGACGCAAGGACTTTGAAGTCCTTACCCAGGTACTTGGCAATAGTTTTCGCTTTGGCCGGTGATTCCACGACCATCAGGTTCTGAGACATATTGGTTGGTGGGGCAGAGTGATGCCGATTTGCGTTTCTGTCAAACCCGGAGTTTCGAGTCACCGTTTGGAGGTGCCGGGTGGTTGGAGCCTTCAACGCATTCTCCCCTACTTTATTTCCAAGGCCGGAAAACGCCACTTTCCGGGCTCAGGTTTGGCAAAAAACCGACCGGGTAACGACGACTCGCTCCGGCAGGAGGCCGGCCTTCGCCGTACCCGCCCTGCCAGATAGCGGCAAACTCGCCCCAGAACCGGGCCCGGTGGAAACGGAGAGCTTTTCGATGGCGCGGGTATTGATCACGGGCGGGGCAGGCTTCTTCGGCACCGTGCTCAAGCACCGTCTCCTCGACGAAGGGTTCGAGTGCTGGAGCGTCGACCTGTGTGCGGACCCCACGGTGCGCGACGGCTTCACCTCGACGGTCGGGGACATCGCCGACCGGTCGGTCCTCGATGAGATCTTCGCCCAAACGAAGTTCGACGCGGTTTTTCACTGCGCCGCCCTGCTGGCCCACGAGGTGAAGGACAAGAACGCGCTGTGGCGCAGCAACGTCGAGGGCACCCGGGTGCTGGCCGAGTGCGTCCGGGACAACGGCGTCCCGAAGCTGACCTTCATCTCCTCCAACTGCCTGTGGGCCGAGAACTTCCGCCGTCCGGTGACCGAAACCGACCCGCCCAGGCCGGTTGAGGTCTACGGCCGCTCCAAGCTGGAGGGCGAGAGGATCCTCCTCGGCTTTGCAGACCACTTTGCCACCACGGTCCTCCGGAGCCCCACGATCATCGCCCCAGGTCGGCTGGGGCTGCTCAGCATCCTGTTCGACTTCATCCGCGAGGACCGGAAGTTGTGGGTGGTGGGCGGGGGGCACAACGTCTACCAGTTCATCTACGCCCCCGACCTCGCCGACGCGTGCCTGCTCTCCTACAAGGCGGAGGCGCCGGGCGTCTTCAACGTCGGCTCGGACAACGTGCAGTCGATCCGGGAGGTCTACCAGTACGTGATCGACAAAGCCGGTTCCAAGTCCAGGATCGCATCGCTGCCGAAGGCCCCAACCCTGGCGGCGATGGGCCTGGCCAGCGCCCTGCACATCTCTCCTTTGGGCCCGTACCAGCGAAGGATGATCGCGGAGGACTTCATCTTCGACACCTCCAAAGCCAAGGCGGAGCTCGGCTGGCAGCCGACCCTCAGCAACGCCGAGATGTTGTACCTCGCCTACGAGTACTACTTCTCGAACTTCGATGAGATCGCAACCCGGACCGACGTCTCGGCGCACTCACGACAGGCGAAGATGGGCGTTATCCGGCTGCTCAAGTGGCTGTCCTAGAGGAGGCCCGGCCGGCAGCTTCCCGCACCCAGCCGGCCGGACTTCTCCGGAGCAGGGTCGCGATCCTGGCCGCCTTTGCGCTATACGCGGGGCTTCTCGCCTTTGTGATCCCGCACCACGAAGCATGGTTCGACGAGGGGCAGGCCTGGCTGATCGCCCGGGACAGCAATCTTGGGAACCTGTTCTCCCGGCTGGCCTACGAGGGGCAGCCCGGTCTCTGGCACCTGATCCTGATGGTTCCGGCCAAGACCCTGCCCTACAGCGCAATCAACTGGATCTCGGGCGCATTCGGTGCGCTCGGCGTGTACGTGTTCCTCACCCGATCGCCGTTCCCGACTCCGGTGAAGGTGCTCGTCCCCTTCACCTTCTTCCTGTTCTACCAGTACGCCGTGGTGGCCCGGAACTACGTGCTGATACCGGTGGTGCTGTTTGCCATCGCCGCCATGTACCGCAGGCGGACCGAGCACCCGGTGGCGTTCGCCGCGCTGCTGTTCGTCCTGGCCAACACCAGCACCCACGGCTTTTTGATCGCCGCGTCCCTGGCGGCGATCGAAGGGGTCGAGCTTCTGGTTCGGAGCAAGAATCTCGGGAGCCGGCCGGCGAGACGGGAGCTGTTGCCGCTGGTCGTACTGGGCCTTGGAATGGCCGCCGTAGCGTTTGCACTCCGTCCTCCGGCCGACCGGACCTTCGCCGTCGCAGGGCTTCACACTCCCGGCATCAAGGAGTTCTTCGTCGTGGTATTCGGCATGCTGAACAACTCGCTGGCGGACAACAAGCTGGTCCTGTTCCCTTTCCTGGCGGCCGGCCTCTGGTTTCTCCGGCGCCGCCGGGCTCTGCACCTGTTCGTGGTCCCCGCCGGGGCGCTGCTGATCTTCTTCGCCTTCGTCCACCGGGCGGCGTGGCACGAAGGCGTCCTCTTTCTGGTGTGGGTCTTCGCCTTTTGGCTCGCCCTCGAGAAAGAGCCCGCCGAGCCCGCCCCTTCCGATCGGTTCAGTCGCCTGGCGGCCCTTTCGCTGCTGGCGGTCGTCTGCCTGTTCCAGATCTACTGGAGTTTTGCGACCGCAAAGAACGACGTCAACGAGCCGTACTCCGGGAGCCGGGACCTGGCTCACTACATCAAGGAGAACGACCTTCAGGACAGCACGATCTTCGGCGTGCACTGGTCGTCGATGGCCGTCAATCCGTACTTCGAGGGAAACGTCTACGCCAACTACGACGCCCCCGGCGACGTCTCCTTCTGGGAGTGGTCGGACAAGAACGAGATGGTCGAGGACTACCGCACGATCGACCTTCTGGCGCCCGACTTCGTGGTCGTGCCGGTCAAGGTTCCGGGCATGGAGGACCCGGCCAACGCCCAGCTCAAACACTACGAACAAAGGGCGGTGTTCGGGGGCAACATGTACTGGAAGACCGGGGTCCTCGAGCCCGACCTGTACATCCTTTTCGAGCGCAAGGATTCGCCGTAGCCGGGTGAAGGAAACACTGAAGGTCTAACATGGAGGAACTATGGGATTCCTGAGAGGCCTCAGCGAGACGTCCGAGGAGATTCACGCCCACCACACCCGTGAGTGGTGCAAGGAGGTCGAGGGCGTCCAGGACGTGACCGACTGCCTGGAGCGCACCCGGCGCAGGGTGGCCGGCGTGGTCGAGAGCATCAAGCTGCGTCCCAGCCAGTTCTCGAACACGCTCGAGGTTACGCTCTACGACGGCACCGACCGCATCATCGGCGTGTGGCTCGGCCGCAAGTCGATCCCCGGCATCGACCTCGGGACCCACCTGGTGATCGAGGGCACCGTCGGGCAGTTCGAGCCCGGTCCGCTCCGCATCATCAACCCCGCCTACGAGCTGCTTCCCGTCGAGTAGGACTTCACCACTACTCCCCCGGGAGTAGCCCTCCCGCAGCCCGGCGGAGGATTTCAAACCGCCCCGCTCTGGGGGATCATGGGCATCATGGGCTCCACCACCGCGCCGGACCTGGCTCCCCCCGCCAAGGCCTACTTACCGCCCAAGGCGGTCGACTTTTTGGTTGCGATCATCGCCGGCATTCTCACGATGATGCTGATCCACCTGGACCCCGAGGCCAGCCCCCGGACACCGGACGGCTTCGCCTTCGGGATGGGCGCCCTTGCCGCAGCGGCCCTGGTTTTCCGGCGCCCCCACCCACAGGCGACGCTGGGGGTGGTGCTGGGCGTGCACATCTTCTACCACCTGGTCGGGTACCCGGGCGCAGGACCGTTTCCCTCCCTGATGGTGGCCCTGTTCGGCATGGCGGCCGCAGGTCTTCGGTGGGGCGCCATCGCCGCCGCCTTCGGGGTTGCGGCCACCGCTCTCTTGATGCAGGTGTTCGCCGAAGACACACCGATCCTCAGTCCGACGATCATCATGCCGGCGGTGCTGTCGGCGGCCTCCGTATTCGCCGGGGAGGCGGCCCACAACCGGACCCGGTACCTGGCGGAGGTGCGGGAGCGGCTCAGCCGGGTCGAGCAGAACCGGGAGATCGAGACCCAGAGGCGGCTGACCGAGGAGCGCCTGCGGATCGCGCGGGAGTTGCACGACATCATGGCCCACACCATCACGGTGATCACCGTTCAGGCGGGGGAGGCGCAGGACGCTCTGGACACATCTCCCGCACAGACACGGGAAGCCCTCAAGAACATCCGGGACGCCAGCAGGGAGGCGATGGCGGAGCTCCGGGCGACGGTGGGCGTGCTCCGGGAAACCGGTGAGGCGGGCGAGTCCCGTAAGCCGGCCCCGGGAATGCGGGACCTGGCGGAGCTGGTCCATACCGCCGGTGGAGGAAGCCTTGCCACGACGCTGGAGGTGCGGGGCAACGCCCGCCCCCTGCCTGCGGCGGCCGAGCTCACCGCCTACCGGATAGTCCAGGAGTCCCTGACAAACGTGATCCGCCACGCCGGAGCCACCAGGGCGTCGGTGGTGGTGAGCTACGAGCCGTCGGCGGTCACGGTGGAGGTCGAAGACAACGGCAGAGGCGTTGTGGGCTCCGCAGACGGGCACGGCATCCGGGGGATGAGGGAGCGGGCCGAAGCGGTCGGAGGTCGGCTGGAAGCCGGCCCCAAGGTGGACGGCGGCTTCCTGGTACGGGCGAGGCTGCCCGCCGACCTTCAGCCATGATCAGGGTCCTGCTGGCGGACGACCAGAAGCTGGTCAGGGCGGGCTTTCGCAGCCTGCTCGAGCGAACCGAGGACATGGAGGTGGTCGCAGAGGCGGCCGACGGCGCCGAGGCGGTCCGGCTGGCCGCCACGCACCGCCCGGACGTGATCCTCATGGACATCCGGATGCCGGTAATGGACGGCTTGGAGGCGGTCAAGGTCATCCTCTCCGATGCCAAGCTCGAGGGGACGAAGGTCGTCATGCTCACTACCTTCGAGCTGGACGAGTACCTGTTCGAAGCCCTGCGCCTGGGCGCCAGCGGGTTCCTCTTGAAGGACATAGAGCCGGCCGATCTGCGGCAAGCGATACGGGTGGTCCACGCCGGCCACGCCCTGCTCTCCCCGAGCGTCACGCGCCGGGTCATCGACCAGTTCGCCGCCCAGCCCCAGGCGCCTGCGGTGGAGCTCGACCGGATGCAGTTTTTGACCGAGAGAGAGCGCGAGGTGGTCGGGCTGGTGGGCTCGGGCCTCAACAACGACGAGATCGCCGAGCGGCTCTTCCTCAGCCCGGCCACGGCCAAAACCCACGTCAGCCGGTCGATGATCAAGCTCGGCGTGCGCGACCGGGCGCAGCTGGTGGTCTTCGCCTACGAAACCGGCCTGGTCAGCCGCGGCCACGGCATACCCCCGGTGAGGTAACCGGCCCTTCCGGCTGCTTCCAACTGCGTACGGCAGGTGTCCCTTGCGGGGGGACGACCCGGCGGGTCCCCTTTTCTAGCCTGATCCCAGGCAATCCGAAAGGGGAGATCTATGGGAAAACGACAGTTGATCGCAGCGGTGGTTCTGGTTTTGGCGAGCGGCCTCTTAGGGGCTTGTGCGCAGGAGGTGGCGGCCTCGGGCGACGTGACCCAGGGGGCCGCTTCGGGCGACGCGATCAAGGTGGTTGCGGCCGACAACGAGTTCAAACCCGACGAGATCAAGGGCGGGGCCGGCGAGGAGATCACCGTCGAAGTCACCAACGGCGGCGACTCGCCTCACAACTTCGTGATCAAGGACCTCGACGTCTCATCGGGGACGCTGGAGTCGGACAAGGTGGCGACAGTGAAGTTCGTGATGCCGGACGAACAAACGGAGTTCGTCTGCACGTTTCACGGCGGGATGAAGGGCGAGTTGGTACCCGAGGAGGCCTGAGAGTCTGTTTTCTTGAGCCAGTCCACGGCGGAGAGCCAGGCCGAGGTCACCGGGTAGATGGGCGCCCGGTGGCCACCGGACTCCGGCTCCATCAGGGTCACATCCCCACCCTTTGCTGCGCCTCGTGCGGCGTAGGCCCGCGACTGCTCGACCGAGACCGTCCGGTCGTCGACCGGGTGGACCAGCAGCACCGGCACGGCCAGCGGAACCTGTGCCATGGGGTCCGCCTGCCGCCAACGCTCCGGGAACTCGACCGGCCCGCCACCCACCAAGCGATAGGCGCTTCTCCCGCCGTACTCCAGGCTGCACACGGCCCCCATGGCGACCGCCCGCCGGATCGCAACTACCGGCGACGCCCCAGGAGCGCCCTCCGGCAAAACCGTGCGGGCGGCGGCCCAGAGCGCGAGCTGGCCTCCGGCGGAGTGGCCCAGCGCCGTGACCCTTTCCAGGTCCAGACGGGGATCGTGAAGAGCGGCCAGGTGGTCGATGCCGCCGGCGACGTCGTCGAAGGTCTCCGGCCAGCCCCCACCCTCACCCAGGCGCCGGTACTCCAGGTTCCAGGCCGCCCAGCCCCTGGATGCAAGGTCCCGGCTGATAGGGCGGGTAACGAGCTTGCCCCAGCGGGTCTGCCAATGGCCACCGTGGAGGACCACCACCACCGGGTGCGGGCCCGGTCCGACCGGCAGGTGCAGCTCGGCCACCTGGCTGCGGTGAGACCCGTAGCGGTGGACCACCGGACGGCGGAGCGATGATCGGGCAATCGTCAGTGGAAGGGACATATTCAAGCTTAAGTCGTTCCCATTTATGGTTGAACCACTCACCCAAACGGTAGGGAGCACAAATGGCAGATGAGCTGTTCGGCGTAACCGGCGTGACCGGGGTGATTGGAGGGCGGGTTGCCCGCAGCCTGGACACCGCGGGGCTTCGGCTGCGAATGGTGGTCCGGGACCGCTCCACAGCCCCCGAGCTCGACGCCGAGGTGGCCGAAGTGCCCGACTACGGCGACGGGCCGGGGTTCCGGGCGGCCATGGAAGGGGTGAGCACCCTGTTCCTGGTCTCCGGGCGCGAGCACCCCGAGCGCCTGCGCCAGCACCTGACCGCAGTCGACGCCGCGGCCGCGGCCGGGGTCCGCCGCATCGTCTACCTGTCGTTCCTCGGGGCCGCCGCCGACGCCACCTTCACCCTGGCCCGCCAGCACTTTGCGACCGAGGAGCACATCCGCGCGACCGGGATCCCCTTCACCTTCCTGCGTTCGAGCCTGTACCTGGACTTCATGCCCTTCCTGGCGAGCGCCGACGGAACCATCGCCGGCCCGGCGGGCTCGGGCCGCTTTGCCCCGGTGGCCCGGGACGACATCGCCGACACGATCTTCACCGTTCTGACCACCCGGGAGCACGACGGGCAGACCTACGACAACACCGGCGGGACAACGGTCTCGCTGGCCGAGGTGGCCGGTGAGCTCTCCCGGGTCGCCGGGCGGCCGGTTACCTACGTCGACCAGACGATCGAGCAGGCGTGGGAGTCCAGGAGGCCCTCAGGCGCACCCGACTGGGAGATAGAAGGCTGGATCAGCTCGTACGTAGCGATATCCAAAGGTGAGATGGACGTGGTCACCGAGACGGTTCCCCGGCTTACCGGCCACCGGGCGATGACCCTGCCCGAGTTCCTGGACCGGTACCCCGAAAGCTACTCCCACCTCCTGCCTCGCTAAGGGCAGCGACTGCCCTAGGCGGGAACGGCTGCCGGCACCGAGAGCAGCTCCTCCAGCTCGGCGTAGTGATCCATGGTGGTCAGCGCAAGCACCTCGTCGCCCACCATCATCGGCGTCTCTCCGCGCGGGAGGACCACGTGACCCGCCCGGATGATCGCGGTGACCACCGTGTCCCGCGGCAGGTTCAACTCGCCCAGTACCTTGCCCACCGCCGGGCTGCCCTCGGCCAGCGTGACCTCGACCAGAAGGACTCTGCCCTGCTCGAGTCGCAGCAGCGTAACCAGGTCGCCCACGACCACCGCCTCCTCGACCAGAGAGGTCAGCAGATGGGGCGGGGAAACCGACTCGTCGACCCCCCAGGACTCGTTGAACAGCCACTCGTTATTCGGGTGGTTGACCCGGGCGACGACCCGGCGGATTCCGAACTCCTGCTTCGCCAGCAGAGAGGAGACCAGGTTGACCTTGTCGTCGCCGGTTGCGGCGACCATTACGTCGCACGTCGACAAGCCCGCCCCCTGGAGGGTCAGCGGCTCGGTGGCGTCGGCGACCACCCAGGTAGCAGGGATCCGGTGCTG
>DASTUJ010000133.1 GCA_035759705.1 Actinomycetota bacterium
CCTGGACGACAACGGAGAGATCCGCCGCTTCGTGAACATCTACGTCGGCGAGGAGGACGTGCGCTTCCTTGACGGCCTGGACACCAAGCTCGAGGGCGGCAACCTGGTCTCGATCCTGCCGGCGGTAGCGGGGGGCTGAGCGGTTCCAGAATCATGGCAGTCGACCCGGAGCGCCGGTTCGGCCGCCTTTTCCTCCAGCAGCCGGTGCAAGGCCCTTCGAAAGCCGCCGCCTGGTGCCCGGGTTCAAAGTCGAAAAAGACTCTGCGCGGCGGCACCCGAGTTGCTGACCATTTCGGTTGTTTTCGTTGCTCGTCGGGATGTTCACACCCAAGTGGTGGCGTTTAACAGAAACGCTAGGCTGACGGCATGGCTTCGAAAGATCGCTTAACCGACAAATCCGCTCGACGTTCTAAGCCGGTTCCCGCAAACGCGTCCGGGTCGATGGCACGAATGAAGGATGAGCTGGCTGCGGCGAGGGATGAGCTGGCGCGGATTAAGAAGGACCTGGACAGCATGAGCGAGATGGGTGAGATGGAGGCCCTCAGGCTTCAGATGGCGATGGACAGGCTGTCGAAGATGATGTCCACCCTCAGCAACCTGCTGAAAAGGATGTCCGACACTGCTTCGGACATCACAAGCAACATCGAGTAACTCCGGAGCGTGCGAGGTCGATCCTCAACCGGATTCGGTGGAACCCGCGGTTAGGCCTAACGCGCCAGCGCCAGCGCCTCGGTGATGTCGTCCGCGGACGGGCTCGTGTCCATCCAGCCGGTGGTCACCTTGCCCCTTTTGTCGACCACGAGGATGGTCGGCGTGGTCCGGATCGAGTACTTGGACGTGAGGTCCGGCCGGTCCCTGGCGTCGATGACCGCCAGCGGCGCATCGTGTGCCGCCGAGGCCGCCTGCAGGAGCGGGTAGGCCACCTGGCACTCGTAGCAGAACGGGCTCGTGAACTCCACGAGCATCGGGCCCTTGTGCGACAGGTCAACGTCTTTGCGGTCGAACCTGGCCGGCAGCTCGGCGCTCCGGAAGTAGCGGCGCAGGGCGAAGCTGGTGAAGGTCGCGGCTCCGCCGACGCTGAGCAGGATGAACAGCCGGATAGCCAGCTCCATCAGGCGGTCGCCCCTTTGCCGGAGAACCGCTTGAGCAGCAGGTACATCTGGCAGCCGACACAGATTCCTGCGGCTGCGTTCAGCAGCGCCAGCGCTACCACCATCAGGGTCAAGACCTGGGCGGCGAGTTCCGCCCCGGCGAAGTAGAGGGCGGCCGCCGCGAGCAGGCAAATGGCTCCAAGAGCCTCGGCGAAACGGTGCGGCGCGACTGCCTCCTTCTTACCGGGGCCGATCCCCAGCGTGGGGCGAACCGCATTGAACAGCTGCCCGAACAGGCTCAACTTGGGACCGCCGAGGACGCTGGCCGCCATGATCAGGCCGGTTACCAAAAGGATGTACTGGGCTGCCGGGGGGCCTGCGAGAAAGGCGATCGCGGGCAGCAGGAAGTGAAAAGCCGCCTTGGCGCGGGGTACTGCGGAGTCGACCTGTGCCGGGCGTTCCAAGGGATCCTCCTGGCGTCCTTTAAGACATTAGAAATCTTCAAAACAATAATAAGGGCCAAATAGGACTAAATCAATGGCGGTTATGTGTTCACCCTCTCGCGCACCCCGTCTCCAAAACCATTTGTCATAAACGGATTAGCACTCTAGACTCATGAGTGCTAACGCTTTAGTAGTAGGACTGCCAGCCTAATAGAGGGCGGGTTAGCCCTCAGAGGAGGTTTTGTATGGCAAAGCAGCTCGCATTTGGTGAAGAAGCAAAACGCGCGATGGAGCGAGGCATGGAGCAGCTCGCCAGCGCAGTCCGGGTAACCCTCGGCCCCAAGGGCCGCAACGTGGTCCTGGAGAAGAAGTGGGGCGCACCGACCATCACCAACGACGGTGTGTCGATCGCCAAGGAGATCGAGCTCGAGGACCCGTTCGAAAGAATCGGCGCCGAGCTGGTCAAGGAAGTAGCGAAGAAGACCGACGACGTAGCCGGTGACGGCACCACGACCGCAACGGTCCTGGCACACGCCATCACCAAGGAAGGCCTGCGCGTAGTCGCAGCCGGCGCCAACCCGATCGCCCTCAAGAGGGGCATCGAGACCGGTGTCGACGCAGTCGTCGAGTTCATCGGCAACATGGCCAAAGAGGTTGAGGGCAAGGACGAGATCGCCCACGTCGGAGCCATCTCCGCCAACAACGACCGTGAGATCGGCGAGATCATCGCCGAGGCAATGGACAAGGTCGGCAAGGACGGAGTCATCACCGTTGAGGAGTCCCAGACCTTCGGCCTCGAGCTGGAGCTGGTAGAGGGAATGCGGTTCGACAAGGGCTACATCTCCCCGTACTTCGTAACCGACCCCGAGCGCATGGAAGCCGTGCTCGAGGACCCCTACATCCTGATCTCGGGTCAGAAGATCTCGGCCGTCAAGGACATCCTTCCGATCCTCGAGAAGGTCATGCAGTCCGGCAAGCCGCTCCTGATCATCACCGAGGACGTTGAGGGCGAAGCCCTGGCGACCCTGGTGGTCAACAAGATCCGCGGCACCTTCCGCAGCGTCTCCGTCAAGGCCCCCGGCTTCGGCGACCGCCGCAAGGCAATGATCAGCGACATCGCAATCCTCACCGGCGGCCAGGTCATCACCGAAGAGGTGGGCCTGAAGCTGGAGAACGCAACCCTCGACCAGCTGGGCACCGCCCGCAAGGTCGTTGTGACCAAGGACGAGACCACCATCGTCGAGGGTCAGGGTTCGGCCGAGGAGATCCGCGGCCGGGTCAACCAGATCCGTGCGGAGATCGACAAGTCCGACTCCGACTACGACAAGGAGAAGCTGCAGGAGCGCCTGGCCAAGCTGGCCGGCGGTGTTGCAGTCATCAAGGTCGGCGCAGCCACCGAGGTTGAGCTGAAGGAGAAGAAGCACCGCATCGAGGACGCCGTCCAGGCCACCAAGGCCGCAGTTGAGGAAGGCATTGTCCCCGGCGGAGGCACCACTCTGGTACTCGCAGCCACTGCGCTGGAGAAGCTGGAGCAGGACCTGGTCGGCGATGAGCTGGCCGGCGTGCAGATCGTGCGCCGCTCGCTCAGCGCACCGCTTCGCCAGATCGCAACCAACGCAGGCATGGAGGGAGGCGTGGTGGTCGAAAAGATCCTCACCCTCAAGAAGAACTTCGGCCTGAACGCAGCCACCGGCGAGTACGAGGACCTGATGAAAGCCGGAATCGTTGACCCCGCAAAGGTCACCCGTTCCGCACTTCAGAACGCAGCCTCGATCGCGGCTTTGTTCCTGACCACCGAGTCCGTGGTGGTCGACAAGCCCGAGAAGAACGGCGGCATGGGCATGGGAATGCCCGGCGGCATGGGCGACGGCGGCGGCGGAGGCATGGACTTCTAAGCAGCCCCCACAGCAGTTCAAGTGCCCCCGGGAGACCGGGGGCACTTTTGCATCTAGACGCCGGTGGCTTGGAGCATCCCCTGCAGATACTTCCGGGTCGTCCTTTTCTGGACCAGGCGGGACACCGGCTTTCCCAATCGGGCCAGCGGGTGGCGCGGCCGGGAGAAGACCTCGATCACAAAGTTCACGTTGCCCCGGTCGTCCTGCTCCACCAGGAAGGCCTCCTCTCCGGCGACGGGGTGGTGGGGGAGTGTGCCGTAGGCGAAGCCGTAGCGGTTGGGCTCATCGACCACGTAGACGATCCGGGCGGCCGCGGTGACGAAACCGCCCACCATGCGCTGCAGGAGCACCACACACTCGTCCTGGGCCACTACAGGGCTGTCTGGGGTCAGGTGCATGCCGGCGCCGCGCTGGGGCGCCCACCGATTCAGCGCCGCCACCGCCAGGCCGAAGGTTCCAGGATCGGAGCCCAGCGGCTGCGAGTAGCGCTCGTGCGTGTAGCCCGGGGGTGGGGAGGTCCGTGTGGCTCCGACTGCGGAGTAGGTGAGCGACCGGTTGCACTGGGAGGCCAGCAGGTCTTGGAGATGCTCGGGCGACGGCCGGCGTAACCAGAACGGGCCGCCGAAAGCCACTGTTTAAGCCTCGCGCCCCAACCGGCGGGCCCGGTCGACGATCGACTCGGCGAGCTTCACCATCGGTGCACAGGCCGCCGGCGCCAGACCGTGGCTTTCCGGGTCCTTGATTGCCGCTTTAGCCTCGGCGACCAGAGCGTTGATCGACCGGATCATCGATTTGACCGCCCCCGACTCGTAGACCGTCTTTCGCAGAATCTCCAGGTCCTCGTCGGAGCATGCCGGGTCGCCCCAAACCGAGAGGATGTTTTCTTTGGTTGCGGGGGAAGCCAGCGACAGCGCCCGGGCCATGAGAGACGTGGGCTTGCCCTGCCGCAGGTCGTTGTCGGCGCTCTTGCCCGTAACCTGCGGGTCCCCGAACATCCCCAGCAGGTCATCGGTTAGCTGGAACGCCTCACCGAGAGGCCGGGCGAAGGCCTCAAGAGCCCGTTTGCTGTTCTCGGGTGCCCCGGCCAGCGTGGCTCCGACCAGCAGGGGGCCCTCCACCGAGTAGCTGCCGGTCTTGAGCCGGGCGATCCGGGCAGTGAGGTTGGGGTCGGTGACCCCTCGCCCGCTGTGGTTGAGGTCCAGGTACTGCCCCGCGATGGCGTCCAGCCGCATCCTGGTCACCGGCACGGCGGCGTCGTTCAGCAGCTCGGGGCTGAAGCCGGACTGCGCCAGCAGGTAGTCGGAGATGACCAGAGCCAGGTCGCCGGCCAGGATTGCCACCGAAATGCCGTACCGCTCGGAGTCCCCGGGCAACCCGGAGGCTCTGTGTTCATCGGCGACCCGTCGGTGAATCGTCGGCTCACCCCGTCGCATGGACGACCCATCCATCACGTCGTCGTGGAGGATGGCGAAGGTGTGGAGCAGCTCGAGGCTCGACGCCGCCAGGATTATCCGCTCGTCGAGCGGCCCGCCCTCGCCCCCGCAGGCGGCGTAACCGCAGCAGCAGAGCAGCGGCCGGATGCGTCCCCCCTGGCGAACCGTGGCCCGGGTGACCTCCTCGACAATGCGTTGACTGGAGCTCGCTACGAAGCCGTTTCGTACCTCGTCCAGGCGCGTTTGCAGCGTGAGATCGATCTGAGACCGGACCGATTCCAGGCTGTGCTTCTGCCCAGCCGAAGACTTTTTAGTGCTCACGGGGCGTTTCCAAGGGGATCGATCCACTGTATCTGCTAGCATCCAGTTCCGATGGATCGACGTCTGCGCATTCGCGCTCGAAGCAAACTTAATTACATCGTTCGCTTGGTAGCTCTCGCCTCCACGCTGCTTTTGAGCGCGTGCATCTCGGCCGACTCCCCGATGAACTACCTGCACCCGGAAGGCCCGCGGGCCATTCAGGCGGACCGTCTGTGGGACGTGACCTTCGCCATTGCAGCCGTGGTGTTCGTTCTGGTCGAGGGTGGACTGATCTTCATCCTCTTCAAGTACCGCGAGGGCCGCAAAGGCGGAAACGTCGACCCCAAGCAGCTGCACGGCCACACCAAGCTGGAGCTTCTCTGGACCGCAATCCCCGCCGTGATCCTCACCGGCATCGCCTTCATGACCGTGCCCGTGATCTTCGACCAGGCCAGGACGCCCGAGGACGCGCTGGAGGTTGAGGTCATCGGCCACCAGTGGTGGTGGGAGTACAAGTACGACAACGGTGTGGTCACCGCCAACGAACTGCACATCCCCGTCGACCAGCCGGTTCGCCTGACCCTGAAGTCCGGCGACGTGATCCACAGCTACTGGATCCCCAAGCTGGCCGGTAAGCAGGACGTGGTCCCCGGACGGGTGAACCACATGGTCATCGAGGCCACCGAGCCGGGTACGTACCTCGGCCAGTGCGCCGAGTACTGCGGACTTTCGCACGCCAACATGAGGGCCAGGGCGATTGCCCACGAGCAGGCCGACTTCGACGCATGGGTGCAAGAGCAACTGGCCGACTCCGCCAACGAGGGTTCCGCCGCCGAAGGCAAAGAGCTGTTCCTCACGGGCAAGTTCGCCGGGGACCAGGCCTGCGTCTCGTGCCACGCCGTCAAGGGAACCGAGGCGGCCGGAATCATCGGACCGAACCTGACCCACCTTGCCAGCCGGGACCGTTTCGCCGGCGAGATGTTCGAGCTGAACGAAGAGAATTTGAAACTGTGGCTGAAGGATCCTCCGGAGCGCAAGCCCGGGTCCCTCATGCCGGACCTCGGTCTCACGGACGACCAGATCGATGATCTGACCGCCTATCTGTTGAGCCTGGAATGATGATGGGAGAGCACCTATGGCTACCGTAACCACCCCGACCCCATGGTTTCTCCGCCGGCCCAAGGCCAGCCACGGCATCTGGAGTTGGGTCACGACGGTCGACCACAAGAAGATCGGCATCCTCTACGGCTACACCGCCTTCGCCTTTTTCATCCTGGGCGGGTTGGAGGCTCTCGTTATCCGAGCGCAGCTGGCGACCCCTGAAGGTCAGGTAGTAAGCGCCGACCTCTACAACCAGCTGTTCAGCACCCACGGCATCACAATGATCTTCCTGGTCGTCATGCCGATGGGGGCCGCGTTCTTCAACTACTTCATTCCGCTGATGATCGGCGCCAGAGATGTGGCATTCCCCAGACTCAACTCGCTGTCGTACTGGGTCTTCCTGTTCGGCGGCCTGTTCCTCTACTCGAGTTTCTTGTTCGGTGGAGCCCCCGACGGCGGATGGTTCGGCTACGCTCCGCTGACCACCGGGGATGGCTTCCTCCCGGGAGACAACCGCCTCGACTTCTACGCCCTGGGCGTGCAGATCCTCGGTGTCTCCTCGATTGTCGCGTCGGCTAACTTCATCACCACCATCCTGAACATGCGGGCGCCCGGCATGAAGCTCATGAAGATGCCGGTTTTCATGTGGATGGCGCTGGTGGTCAACTTCCTTCTTCTGTTCGCCATGCCGGTCATCGCGGTAGCGCTGTTCTTCATGACCTTCGACCGGACCTTCGGCGCCTCGTTCTTCACCCCGGCCGCCGGAGGCGACCCGATTCTGTGGCAGCACCTGTTCTGGCTTTTCGGCCACCCGGAGGTGTACATCCTGATCCTGCCGGCCATGGGCATCGTCTCGGAGATCCTGCCGGTGTTCTCCCGCAAGCCGCTGTTCGGCTACAGCTTCGTGGTTTTCTCCGGAGCGGCCATCGGGTTCATGGGCTGGGGAGTGTGGGCGCACCATATGTTCACCGTAGGCCTCGGGCCGGCCGCCAACTCGGCCTTCGCAGTGTCGACTATGTTCATCGCAGTGCCTACCGGTGTGAAGATCTTCAACTGGATGGGCACAATGGCCGGAGGATCGCTGCGGTTCAAGACACCGATGTTGTTCTCAATCGGCTTCATCGCGATGTTCATAATCGGCGGCCTGTCGGGAGTCACCCACTCGATCGTGCCCCACGACGCCCAGCAGCAGGACACCTACTACATCGTGGCCCACTTCCACTACGTGCTGTTCGGTGGAGCGATCATCGGCCTGTTCGGCGGCCTGTACTACTGGTTCCCCAAGATCTACGGCAAGATGATGGACGAGCGCCTGGGCAAGATCCACTTCTGGATGATGATGATCGGCTTCAACATGACCTTCGGCCCGTTCCACATCCTGGGCCTGAAGGGTATGCCCCGCCGGTACTACACCTACCAGGAGGGCCTGGGCTGGGAGATGTGGAACATGCTCTCCACCGTCGGCGCCTTCCTGATCGCCGCCTCCACGCTTGTCTTCATGCACAACTGGGTGAAGAGCAAGCGCAAGGGTGAGATCGCCGGGCCCGATCCGTGGGACGCCCGTACG
>DASTUJ010000134.1 GCA_035759705.1 Actinomycetota bacterium
TTGAGCGTGCTCGTCGGGTTGTTGAACAGCTTGACCCGCAGCACCGGCGTCTGGGGGCCGGCGCCGACGGGCGCGTACTCCACCTTGGCGCCACCGGGCTTGCCGGTGGCGGTGGTGCGCAGCACCCACTCGCCCAGCAGCTCGATCGTGATCGCCCCGTTCAGGAGGTTGATCGGCGCCACCTGCTGGTGCGTCTCGCTGACCACGCCGAACGTCCCGTCACCGTTGGCGATCAGGTAGCTGAACGTGCGGGTCTGGGCCACGTTCCGGTCCTCGGGCAGCGACGTGCTCACCAGCGGGGCCAGGAACTCGCCCTCGGGGCCGGTGCCGCCGGTGTTCAGCAGGTCGACCCTGGCCACCTCGGCCTGACCGAACGACACCGGCTTGCCGACGGTGCACGTGGAGGGGTCAGAGGCGGTCTGGGCCTTCCCCCGCAGGAGGTTGGCCCACAGGATCGGGCCCAGGTTGATCGGCCCGATCTGCTTCACGACCGGTCCGTTGATCGGCGGGGCGCTCGACTGGGCCAGCCCGGCCAGCAGGATCTGGTTCGGGTCGGGGTTGGACGGGTGGGGCGTGAGCAGGCCGATCTCGAGCCCGGTGCCGCGACCGTAGGCCGACTTGGCCGGCTGGCTGGGCTGGGCGACGTAGCCCAACTCGTTGGTGATGGCCGTCCCCAGACCTTTCGAGTTCATGGACTGCCCGGCGAAGCCGACCTGGGCGTTCAGGACCTGCACGTTGCCGAGCCTCAGGACGTTCAACCCGACGACGGTCCCCGTCCCGTAGGCCGAGAAGGCCTGGTCGGACACGGGTTGGGCGCCGGCGCCGCCGGTACCCGCCGTCGACATCGACGCCACCGCCATGGCGGCCACGAGGCCGATCACTGCTATCCGGCGCCGCCTGGCGCTTCCTGCTGAACCCTCACTCATGGTCATCTCCAATCGCTCCTCCGGAGGACGCGCACATGCAAGAGGCAACGCCTGCGGCCCCTCGCTCGCCGCTCATCCATCGCTGCTCGACCCCCAGGTCAGGTGCCTGGTGGCCGCTTCCCGATCCCGGTTCCGCTGGTCTCTGTCGCCCTCTAGCCTTTTGCGTGTCGCGGCAGACACGTAGGGTCAAAGGTCCCGAAGTTGAGGAACTGTTGTGCCCGGCCGCCGGCGTGGGCTCCGCCCCGGTTGCACATCCTCCCCGCACGTGGTTTGCTGGTTAGCACTCGACAGTAGAGAGTGCTAACGGCCCGGTGACCGGGCCGAAGAGGAGGAAGCACACGTATGCCGAAGATGATCGCGTTCGACGAGCACGCACGCAGGGCCCTGGAGAACGGGATGAACCAGCTGGCTGACGCGGTTCGCGTCACGCTGGGCCCCAAGGGTCGCAACGTGGTTCTCGACAAGAAGTGGGGCGCGCCCACGATCACCAACGACGGTGTCTCCATCGCCAAGGAGATCGACCTCGAAGACCCCTACGAGCGCATCGGCGCCGAGCTGGTCAAGGAAGTAGCCAAGAAGACCGACGATGTCGCCGGTGACGGCACCACCACCGCCACCGTGCTGGCGTGGGCCATGGTGAAGGAGGGCCTGCGCAACGTCGCCGCCGGCGCCAACCCCATGTCCCTGAAGAAGGGCATCGAGGCCGCCGTGGTCCGGGCCGTCGAGGGCATCAAGGAGATCTCGGTCGAGATCGAGTCCAAGGAGCAGGTCGCCCAGGTGGCGTCCATCTCCGCCGCCGACACCGAGATCGGCGACACCATCTCCCAGGCCATCGACAAGGTGGGCAAGGACGGTGTCATCACCGTCGAGGAGTCGCAGACCTTCGGCATGGAGATGGAGCTGGTCGAGGGTATGCGCCTCGACAAGGGCTACATCTCGCCCTACTTCGTCACCGACCCGGAGCGCATGGAGGCCGACCTCGACGACCCCTACATCCTCCTCGCCGGCCAGAAGATCTCCGCCGTCCGCGACCTGCTGCCCGTCCTGGAGAAGGTCATGCAGTCGGGCAAGGCCCTGCTGATCGTCACCGAGGACGTCGAGGGCGAGGCCCTCGCCACCCTGGTGGTCAACAAGATCCGGGGCACGTTCAAGTCCGTGGCCATCAAGGCCCCCGGCTTCGGCGAGCGCCGTAAGGCCATGCTCCAGGACCTCGCCATCCTTACCGGCGGCCAGGTCATCACCGAGGACGTCGGTCTCAAGCTCGAGAACGTGACGCTGGACATGCTGGGCCGGGCCCGCAAGGTCACCGTCACCAAGGACGAGACCACCATCGTCGAGGGCGCCGGCTCCCCCGAGGAGATCAAGGGCCGGGTCAACCAGCTCAAGGCCGAGATGGAGAACACCGACTCCGACTACGACCGGGAGAAGATCCAGGAGCGCCTGGCCAAGCTCTCCGGTGGCGTCGCCATCATCAAGGTCGGCGCGGCCACCGAGGTCGAGCTGCGGGAGAAGAAGCACCGCATCGAGGACGCGGTCAGCACCACCAAGGCCGCGGTCGAGGAGGGTGTCGTGCCCGGCGGTGGCGTGGCCCTGCTCCGTGCCCAGGCCAAGGTCCTGGAGCTGGCCCTGACCCTGCACGGCGACGAGGCCACCGGTGCCCGCATCGTGGCCCGCAGCCTCGAGGAGCCGCTGAAGCAGATCGCCATCAACGCCGGCATGGAGGGTGGTGTCGTGGTCGAGCGGGTGCGCAACCTCGACGGCCCCACCGGCCTCAACGCCGCCACCGGCGACTACGAGGACCTGTTCAAGGCCGGCGTCATCGACGCCGCCAAGGTCACCCGGTCCGCCCTCCAGAACGCGGCGTCCATCGCCGCCCTGTTCCTCACCACCGAGTGCGTCATCGTCGACAAGCCGGAGGAGAAGAACGGCGGCGGCCACGGCGGCGGCATGGAAGGCATGGGAGGCATGGGCGACTTTTAGGACTCGGAGGGGGGCAGGCCCCCCTCCGAACCTCCCCCCGACTGCGTGCCGGGGCCCTCGGGCCCCGGCGTCGCGGCCAGCCGTGGGGGCCGCCTCCGGCGCCGTCAGCGGCCGGCATGAGAAAACCTGTTCCGAAATGCAGCGCCGGCCCTATGGGCCGG
>DASTUJ010000135.1 GCA_035759705.1 Actinomycetota bacterium
CCAGGACTCCAAGCGCTACATGCACCACTACAACTTCCCTCCTTTCTCCACCGGCGAGACCGGCTTCATGCGCGGTCCCAAGCGGCGTGAGATCGGCCACGGCGCCCTGGCCGAGCGGGCACTGCTGCCCGTCATCCCGGACCCCGAGGTCTTCCCTTACGCACTGCGCGTGGTCAGCGAGGTCATGAGCTCCAACGGCTCGACCTCCATGGCCAGCGTCTGCGCATCGAGCCTGTGCATGATGGACGCCGGTGTGCCCCTCAGGGCCCCCGTCGCCGGCATCGCCATGGGGTTGATCAACGAGGGGGACAAGTTCGTCACCCTGACCGACATCCTGGGCGCCGAGGACGGCTACGGCGACATGGACTTCAAGGTTGCCGGCACCGCAGGCATGATCACCGCCCTGCAGCTGGACACCAAGATCACCGGCATCCCGACCGAGGTCCTGGCTGCTGCCCTGAACCAGGCTCGTGACGCCCGCCTTTACATCCTGGGCAAGATTGCCGAGGTGCTCCCCGCTCCCCGCGAGGAGCTCAACCCGAACTCCCCGAGGGTCATCGCCATCAAGATCCCGATCGACAAGATCGGCGAGGTCATCGGCCCGAAGGGCAAGCGGATCAACGAGATCGTCGCCCTCACCGGCGTACAGATCGACATCGAGGACGACGGCACCGTCCGCATCGGAGCGGTCGAGCAGTCGGCAGCCGACGAGGCACGCCGCATGATCGAAGAGGTCGCCAACCCCAAGATCCCGGAGCCCGGCGAGCGCTTCATGGGCCGTGTGGTCAAGATCGTCGACTTCGGCGCATTCGTGAACCTGACCGGCGGAACCGACGGCCTGGTGCACATCAGCAAGCTCGGCGGAGACATCCGCCTGGCACGGGTGGAGGACGTCCTCAGCGAGGGCGACACCCTGGAGGTCGAGGTCACCGAGATCGACTCCCGAGGCAAGATCTCGCTTACGCCCGTCACCCTGCCTCCCCGGGTTGCCGAGCTGCCCGACGACTACGAGGCCAAGAACCCCCGCCAGTCCCGTCCCGGGGGCGACCGTCCCCGCCGTGACGGCGACCGGGGCGGAGACCGCGGCCGCCGTCCCGCCGGAAGGCGGTAGCAACGACAAGCCCGCACCGGCCGTTCGAAAGGACGGTCCTGCCCAGCGGACTGACGGTGTTGACCGAACACATGCCCGAGGTGCGCTCCGTGGCACTCGGGTACTGGGTGGGGGTCGGCTCACGCGATGAGCCGGCCCCACTCCAGGGGTCGTCGCACTTCCTCGAGCACCTTCTTTTCAAGGGCACCAAAACCCGGTCGGCCCGGGACATAGCCGAGATCTTCGACTCCTGCGGCGGCGAAGCCAACGCCTTCAGCGAGAAGGAGTACACCTGCTACTACGGCCGGGTCCTGGACAAGGACCTGCCGATGGCAGCCGAGGTGCTCTCCGACATGATCAAGAACTCCCTGATAGCCACCTCGGACATCGAGGCGGAGCGCAACGTGATCCTCGAAGAGCTGGCGATGCACGAGGACACCCCCGAGGACCTGATCCACGACTTCTTCGCCCAGACAGTATTCGGCGAGCACCCCCTGGGAAGGGAGATCATGGGGACGGTCGAGACGGTTGCGTCGATCGACCAGGACGCCCTGAGGACCTTTCACTCCCAGAACTACAACTCCCACAACATCGTCGTGGCGGCCGCCGGCAATATCGCACACGACGAGGTCGTCCGCCGGGTCGGCGAGGGCTTCGGCGAGAGCGCCGGCCGGGCGATCCGGGAGACCGTCGACCCCATCGCGCACAGCCGCACCCGGGTCCTTAAGCGCAAGACCGAGGGCGCCCACATCGTCATCGGCGGCCTGGGGTACCCCAGCGGCCACCCGCTCCGGTTCGCCTGGGGTGTGCTGGACGTGCTGCTGGGCGGGGGGATGAGCTCCCGCCTGTTCCAGGAGATCCGGGAGATCCGGGGGCTGGCGTATTCGGTGTTCTCCTACCGCAACCTGTTCATGGAGACCGGCACCTACGGGATCTACGCCGGGACCGCCCCGGGCAGCGCCCGCGAGGTGGTGGACCTGATCGTCAAGGAGATGGACCTGATGCTGGATGCCGGGGTGTCGCAGGCCGAGCTGGACCACGCCAAGGGCCACATGCGCGGCGCAGTCGTGCTGGCGCTCGAGGACCCCGCCTCCCGCATGACCCGGCTGGGCAAGTCGGAAGTGACCGGCGGGGAGATCCTGTCGATCGACGAGATCATCGCCCGGGTCGACGCCGTGTCGCTGGACGACGTGGCCACCGTCGCCAAGGACCTGCTGCGGCCCGAGGGGCGGATCCTGACCGCCATCGGCCCGTTCACC
>DASTUJ010000136.1 GCA_035759705.1 Actinomycetota bacterium
CGCTCCGGCGGTTGCCGAGTTGCTGAAGCGAGAGCTGGTTGACGGCAAGCCGGCAGCGCAACTCGGGCCGTTCAGCCCGAAACGTTTTGCCGATCGCCAGGCGGACCTGGTCTCAGAGATTGAAGCGGCGTTCAACGGTGCCTGACCGGCGCGAGGAGCGATGTGGTGCCGATACTGACACCGGCCGGGGTCATGGGCGTCGAGCCCGCTGCGGATTGGCGGCTCCCCTGATCCATTGAAGTAGTGAAACCAAGGAGGCGTAAATGAACGGTTTGGTCGTATACGAGTCCATGTTCGGCAATACCCAGAAGGTCGCCCAAGCGATAGCCGAGGGTCTTTCGAGCGGGATGCACGTGGACGTGCGGGAGGTGGGGATGGCCCCGGACAAGATCGGCGACCAGGTCACATTGTTGGTCGTCGGAGCTCCCACGCACGCGCTGAGTCTCAGCCGCGAAAACACCAGACGCCAGGCGGCCGAACAGGCTACCGGGAGCCTTGTGTCCAAGGGCCGGGGAGTGCGCGAGTGGATCGGTGGGCTGAAAAAGCCCAACAAGAAGTTGGCGGTAGCGTCGTTCGACACGAGGATGGCCATGCCCTCCTGGCTGAAGATCGCCCCCACCGCAGGACCCTCCATTGAGAAGCGCCTGAGGAAGCTCGGACTTCGAGTGGTTATCCCGTCCGAGAGTTTTGTGGTGGCAGACACGACCGGCCCCCTGGAAAGCGGGGAGTTGGAGCGTGCCCGTGAATGGGGCCGGTCACTGGCTTCGCAGTTCTCCTCGGCTGGCACGAAGACCGCCTTTAGCGGTCAACGCCCCAGTCGGTGACCTTCTGCCTCTCCAGGCAGATCACCATGGCCGGAACCCCGCCGCTGAAGGTCTCAAGCCATGCTGGTATCGGCAGGGCGAACTTCGTCAGGCAAGTGGTTCAAGGCTTCTTCCGGATGGTCGGCCCGCATATCGGGACGCCATGACGATGCCCGCATGCCATCCTGGAGCCCTTCCGTTTGGGGGAGGGGAAATCGGCCCCGTCGGCACGCCGCTTCGTGCCAGTAGAAAGGATATGACCGAGTTCGAGTTCCACATGTCTCCGGCGGACTGCTCGTCGCGTCCCCACACCATTGGAGGGACCGAGTCGACCAACTCGAGTAGTCGCTGGGCCTTCTCGGGGTCCCGGCTGACGCATTGGGGGCTCTCCACCGCCTCCGCTTGGTCTGCGATCACCCCGTCCCTCCAACGTCGAACCTCGTACCGGAACACCTCAAAGTGGCCCAGGCTGCGACCGAAGACGGGTCCTTCCACCGCCACCCCGCGGGCCGGACCCTCCGCATCCGGAATGGGCCAGCTGTTCTCAATCACAAATCGTCCCGCAGGCACAATCACCACAAGAGCCGTGTGGTACAGGTCACGTGGAGCCCGCCTCTCAATCCGTGCCTGAATGAACTCGAACACCCGCCCATTGAACCGGACGAAGCTGCCGCCGGCACCTAGTGGTAGCCAATAGAGGTAGATTCCGGGGCCCGTCGGCATGTCGATTGACTTAGGCTCGGATCCTTTGAAAGACATTGCTCGCCTCCCCGCCAAATCAGAGATCGTGCAGCTAACCTAGCGTCTGTCGGCGACCCCATACAGGGCCGTTGGTCTCACCTTCCGTAGGCCGTTGGGCACCCCCGCAGCGTCAAGCGGACCCTTGTGGTTGGCGATACAGCCGTGCATTTACCGCCCAAAGGCCTACGCCGAGGAGTAGCAAGGCTCCGGCGCGTACGAAGACCATGGGGGACTTGGTCGCCATAAGGGCGACAGACACGATAGCCCCCAGCCACGGCATTACCGTTGGTGCCCTGAAGTGAGGGGACGCTACCGGCTTCCTCCTCAGAGCAAGCACCGCAAGGTTGACTCCGGTGAAAACCATCAAGAGTAGGAGCACGGTGGTTTCTGCCAGGTCGCTGATGTCACCGGTGAGGGTAAGAAGAACTGCAATTACTGTCGTTCCAAATATCGCCACCAGGGGCGTCTGTCGGCCTCTACCCACACGCCCCAACGTGGGAGGCAGAATCCGTTCGCGCGACATGCCGTAAACGATTCTCGACGCCATGAGCATGTTGATCAGCGCTCCGTTGGCCAGCGCGCACATGGAGATGGCGACGAACAACGCTTTCGGGACCTTTAGGGGTCCAGCTTGGACTACCTCCAGTAACGGTGTTGGGGACGCCGCTAGACGATCCGCCGGCACAACCATCGAAGCTACTACCGTGACAAGTACGTACAGGGTTCCGGCAACCACCAGGCCACCCAGGAGCGCCCGGGGATAGTCCCGAGCGGGATCGCGGACTTCTTCAGCCATGTTGACCGAATCCTCAAACCCAATTAACGCAAAGAAGGCCAATCCTGCTCCCGCCACTATCGCGTTCAGGTTCGAGCGGGAGTCGGTGAACCGAAGGGCCCTTCCGGGGTCAACGTCGCCCGTACCGCTGGCGATAGCCACCACCCCAACGATGAGCACGATTACCAGGCCAAGAAGCTCGATCGTCGTCAGCCCAACGTTCAGGCGGGCGCTTTCTGATATCCCTCGGTAGTTCACCAGTGCCAGAAGGCAAATGAACACTATGGCCAGGATCGTGTGGGACAGGCCGAGCGCCTGGGGACCATAGCCTGCGGCAAAGGCACGCGAAAGCGTCGCCGCCGACGTCAGACCCGAGCTCATCACGGCGAACGCCACAAGGAATGTGAGAAACGGATTCTCCCAGGCTCTGTTGGCGTAGACGGCGGCACCCGCAGCTTTCGGATACTTGGTTACGAGTTCGGCGTACCCGAATGCCGTAAAGACGGCCAGCACCAGCGCCAGTAAGAATGCAGTCCAAAATGCCCCGCCCACCTTCCCGGCGACTTGACCAACCAACGCATAGATGCCGGCCCCCAGTACGTCGCCAACCACAAGCATGAGCAACATGCTTCGGGAAATTGCCCGCTTGAGAGGCACGGCTTCAGGCGAAGTCTTGTCAACGGGGGGTATCGGCAAGGGCCTCGTCTCCTCCTGGCTTGGCCACCTCCAGGCGCTCGATTAATGATCCAAGATCGATCCTCTTACCCTTGCCGAAATCGAGTTTCGTGAGCACCAGAGTCCGATTGCCGGGGCGTGGTGCCCGACGGGAGTCGCCACCGGATCGCCGATTCCCCCGTAGGTTGTCAGACGAGAAGGAAGTAGTTCCTTGGAGGCTTTCGGATTTTGTGGACGCAGTTGTCATTGAATGGTCTCTGCAATCTGGAGTGGTCCGATGTCGTTGTTGCTCCGAAGCGATCTATGCCATTGTCGGACGCAGGTAGTGAGCCAAAAAGGGCCCTAGGACCCTTAAAGGGCAGGACAATGGTCGGGGGAAAGTTGAAACCGCGCATCGCCGGCGGTGCATGAAGCGAGGAAATGCAGCGAGATGAATCCCGACGAGGGTCCCGGCCGTTGAGCCCCGGAAACGAATTGGAGTCGCAGAACTTCGCTGCGATCAGGGAAAGGATCTCTCAGCCGCCGAAGCAAAGTCATCTCCGCGACTTCATCTACGGGGGGATAGACGGAACCGTTACGACATTTGCTGTGGTTGCCGGGGTGGCGGGCGCGCAGCTTTCAACCACGATCGTAATCATCCTGGGCGTTGCCAACTTGATTGCCGACGGGTTCAGCATGGCCGTCAGCAATTATCTCGCCACGCGGGCGGAGCGCCAGGAACGGGATCTAGCACGCTCTCGGGAGGAGCGGGAGGTTCGGGAGCTTCCGGAGGAGGAGAGGGAGGAAATTAGGCAAATCTTCTCGCTGAAGGGGTTCGCCGGCGAGGATCTCGATCGTGTTGTCGACGTAATTACTTCCAACCCGCGCCTATGGGTGGACACGATGATGGCGGAGGAATACGGCTACGGGTCCGTCTCCGAAGAACCAACACGCGCTGCAGCGTCTACCTTTGCAGCGTTCGTGATAGTGGGATTCATTCCACTGTTTGCCTTTGTCGCCAATGGGATCTTTCCATCCAAGATTCAGGCGCCGTTCGTCTGGAGCGCCGTCATGACCGGTGTGGCATTCTTCGCCGTTGGGGCACTCAAGAGCAGATTCGTTGCTCAACGATGGTGGCTTTCAGGGTTGGAAACCCTGGTGGTGGGTGGCGTGGCCGCGGTGATTGCTTACGGCCTAGGCTCCTTTTTGGAAAACCTCACGTGAATCGGCCGGCCTTTCAAGCTAGGCCCTGTCCCCAGACCTGATGCACAACGACTGCTTGACGCCCTGCTCGCAATCGATTCGAGTACCGAGGTCGGGAAGCGACGCGAGCGTCCGGCATCAGGGGCGAAGGTGTCACTCACAACCCAATGCGCCTGGAGTGCGCATCCAAAGCGAAGGCTGGAGGAAAGGGTTGGGTCGTCGGTCCTCTCCAGAACCCGCCCGGTGTGAGGTTCACCGTGGACCAGACTTCGACAACCGCCTTGTTTCCCTTCGTCTTTAGGGGGACAATCCCGCCGTAGGAAACGGGGTTCCACCAGGGGGCGATTGAGCTTGCTGGAGCACTACTCACCGGCAGAGCAGGAGGAGATTCGGGCCGAGCTGTCCGGCCTGCTCCCTCGGGCGTCTGCCGACGCGGTCACCACCCCGTTCGTGCTGGCAGTCCTGGACCTGCTCGACGGCGAAACCAACGTAACAGTCGACCGGGTCTTCCTCTCCTGGCTGACCATTCCGTGGACCACCCGGGTCGACACCCTTCGGGCAAAACCCGGGACGGCCCTCACCCGGTTCATACAACAGATACATACGACCTCGGAGTTCGGCGCCACCGGAGGATCCGGCTGGAGGTGAAAGCCCGAGGGCAGGAAAGGGATGCGGATGCCGGAAAAGGGTTCTAAGGCATTCGTCCTTCCGCCGGGCGAAGGACGGTCGATAGACCTCGGTAACTTCGCGATGACCCTGAAGGCTACGGGCACGGACACTGACGATGCGTTCACGTTATTGGAGGCGACGGAGCCGCCCGATTTCGGCCCTCCGCTGCACGTTCACGACAACGCAGCCGAAGCTTTCTACGTGCTGGAGGGCGAGTACATCATTTTCATCGAGGAGGACGAGTACTCCTGTTCGGCCGGGGCGTTCATTTACATCCCCAAAGGTCTGGTCCACAGTTTTCGAGTCGGCAAAAAGCAAAGCCGCAAACTCAATCTCTACACGCCGGCGGCGATGGTGGGGTATTTCGACGAGCTGAGCGCCGCGATCAAGTCCGGCGACGCGGACTCCGAGAAGCTCGACCAGATTGCTTTGAAGTACGGCATGCACGTCGTGGGGCCGGTCCCCGAAGGGTATCTCTAGCAGGTCCGGACCCCCGGCTTGGGGCTGCATGTTCTCGGCTGGCGATTAGCATGGGTCGATGGCGAACAACTTGATCTGGATCACCGGGGCGTCGAGCGGCATCGGACGCGCGCTTGCCGGGAGCGTGCCGTGGGCCGGCTCCCGAGTCATCGGGATCGGCCGTCGCCGTGTCGACGGTATCGAACACCTGCAGGCCGACCTTGCCGATTCCGGCTCGTGGGACGCGGTCGGTGACGGTCTGCGGTCCGAGCTGGCTGACTTTCACGGGGACCGGGTCGTTTTCATCCACTCGGCGGGCACTTTGGACCCCATCGGCTTCGCAGCAGACGTAGACCCGGACTCATACCGGGCAAGCCTGATGCTCAACGGTGTGGCTTCCCCGGTGCTGGGCCAGCAGTTCCTTTCCGCCGCAGCCGGCGTGCCGGCAAAACGAACCCTGGTGATGATTTCGTCCGGTGCGGCCCAGAAGGTCTATCCCGGGTGGTCGGCCTATGGGGCGAGCAAGGCGTCGATGGACCAGTGGGTCCGCACCGTCGGAGCGGAGCAGGCGATTCGGGGCGGGGTCAAGGTGTACGCAGTGGCTCCCGGCGTGGTGGACACCCCCATGCAGAGCCAGGTCCGAGCGGCCGGCGAGCGCCAGTTTCCCTCCCTCCAACGGTTCGTCGACCTGCACGAAAACGGCCGGCTGGTGCCGCCTGAGGTAGTCGCCTCATGGATCTGGAAGCTGGTCGAAGACGGCGAGGAGAACGGAAGCATCGTGGATCTCCGGGCGCGGATGGAGGCGGCCGGGACCCTCGGCGCCGTATCTTGATCCAGTCGGACGTAAAACAAGAGGCGGCCCGGCGGCGAACCTTCGCCATCATCAGCCACCCCGACGCCGGAAAGACGACCCTGACCGAGAAGTTTCTGCTCTACGCCGGCGCGGTGACCGAAGCCGGGGCGGTCCACGCCCGGTCGGGACGGCGGAAGGCGACCTCGGACTGGATGGCGATGGAGCAGCAGCGAGGGATCTCGATCTCCTCCACCGTGCTGCAGTTCAGGTACCGGGACCACGTGATCAACCTGCTCGACACCCCGGGGCACCGCGACTTCTCGGAGGACACCTACCGGGTGCTCGCGGCCGCCGACGCCGCGGTGATGGTCCTGGACGTCGCCAAGGGGATCGAAGCGCAGACGCTCAAGCTGTTCGAGGTCTGCCGCTCCCGCAACCTGCCGATCCTCACCTTCCTCAACAAGTACGACCGCCCCGGACGTGACCCGCTCGAACTGCTGGATGAGATCGCCGACCTGATCAAGGTGAGCCCGACACCGGTGACCTGGCCGGTCGGTGTGCCCGGCGACTTCCGGGGCGTCATCGACCGGCGAACCGGCGACTTCGTGCGGTTCACCCGCACGGCCCGGGGTGCGACAACGGTGCCCGAGGAACTGGTCGACCCCGACCGGGCGGCCCGGGAGGAGGGGCCTGCCTGGGATCGGGCTATCGAGGAGTGCTCACTGCTTACCGAGGTGGGGGCCGACCTGGACCTCAAGTCCTTTCTGGCCGGCGAAAGCACCCCGATGTTCATCGGGTCGGCGTTGACCAACTTCGGCGTGCGCCACCTGCTGGATGCAGTGGTGGACCTGGCGCCCTCCCCCGAGCCCCGCAACGACAGGACGGGGGACCTGAGGCCCCTGGACTCCCCGCTGTCGGGATTCGTCTTCAAGATCCAGGCGAACATGAACCCCGCCCATCGGGACCACATCGCGTTCGTGCGGGTGTGTTCGGGACGGTTCGAGCGGGGGATGACCGTGACCCACGGCCCCACCGGGCGCCCGTTCGCCACCAAGTACGCCTCCTCGGTCTTCGGCTCCGACCGCGAGACCATCGACGAGGCGTTTCCCGGAGACGTGATCGGTCTGGTGAACGCCAGCGACCTTCGGATCGGCGACACCCTCTACGAGGGCGATCCGGTGGTCTACCCGGGAATCCCCACCTTCGCCCCCGAGCTGTTCGTGCGGGCGCGGGCGCGGGACACCGGCCGCTACAAGCAGTTTCGCCGGGGGCTCGAGCAGATGGAGCAGGAAGGGGTCGTCCAGGTTCTCTACGACCTGGACGACGGCCCGGTTCCGATTCTGGCCGCCGTCGGCCAGATGCAGTTCGAGGTCTTCGCCCACCGGCTGGAGCACGAGTTCGGCGCTGCGATCGACCTTTCGCCGACGTCGTACACGATCGCTCGCCGGACCGACGACTCGACCGTGGCGCAGCTGGCGGGCACCAGCGGGGTCACCGTTCTCAAGCGGAGGGATGGCACCAAGCTGGCGCTTTTCGAATCGATGTTCTGGCTTCAGCGGGTGGAGAAACAGCACCCAGAGGGGTGTTTCGAGGTCATCCTCACCGGCACAACCGGCTAGGGCTCAACAGACCTAGCGGTCTCCGCGGTCCCCCTCGCCCGGCTTTGACTTGTTCTCTGCCTGCTGGCGCTGGTCGGCCGCGGAGGACCGGCCGACGTCGACCTGATCTTCGGTGAACTGGCCTTCGTCGTCTCTGCGGATGTAGCGCTGTCCGCCGGGCTCGCCGGGAGTGGTGTCGATTCGTTCACGGGCCATTGGCACCTCCTTGATCGGTTTCGCTATCTGTACCCCGAGAGAGACTTTCGACACGCCGTCGCTTCGGGCTGCGATTGGTCAGGACTTCGCTCCCGCCAGGACCGACTCCAACCACGCCCTCAAACGGGGCTCCGGCGCTGCGCCCGTCTGGCGGGCCAGGATCTGGCTACCCCTCATGACCATGAGGGTGGGAATTCCCTTCACGTCGAACCGCATTGCCGTCCGGGGCGACTCGTCGACGTTCACCTTGACGAGTTTGATCCTGCCGGCGTACCGGCCCGCGAGCTGCTCAAGTGCCGGGCTGACCTGCCGGCAGGGCCCGCACCAGGGTGCCCACAGATCCAGGAGCACCGGAGTCGCCGACCCTTCGACCACCTCGGCAAAGGTCTCGTCGTCCGCCTTGGCGATCCAGGGTAGGGCGGTGCTGCACTTGCCGCAGCGGGGGGTTCCGGCTGCGGCGGCGGGAACGCGGTTCCTGGCACCGCAGTTGGGACACTGAACTATCTCCGGCACTTCTTGGTTCTCCAGACTCGTCTACGGGCTTTGGTTACCCATTTTGCCGTACTGGAAAAGCGCCGAGAGTCCGGTTAGCCGGCTCGGCCCGGGGTAGGGGTAACCCACCCGCGGCCAGATCGCGGTTCACGACGAAAGGAAACCAGGAATGAACGAGGAAACTCCGAACCCCACCCAGTCAGAGGACGACACCCGGAGGGAGAGCGAGAGCGGTTACCAGGATGGTGGAACCGCCGACACCGAGGAGCCCGAATCGCTCGACGACACCGCCGTCCAGCGCCCGGCGAGCGACAGCTAGCCTCAGCGTTCGACCAGCGCGATTCCCTGCTGGTAGGCGGTTGCCAGGACGTCGGCTCGTTCGTTCCAGCGCTGCCCGGCGTGGCCCTTCAGCCAGCGCAGCTTCACGTTTGGATGGGCTTTCGCCAGCTCGTAGAGGGGCTTCACTAGGTCGAGGTTCTCGACCGGGCCGGTCTTGCGCTTCCAGCCCTGGCGCTCCCAGCCCTTCGCCCACTCATTGACGGTCTTCACGCAGAGGGTGCTGTCGCTCCAGATCGTCTCGGTCGACCCGGCGTCCAGCATTCGATACGCCTGGATCAGCGCCGTCAGCTCCATCCGGTTGTTGGTGGTGTGCGGCTCTCCGCCGTTGGCCTCGGCGAACATCTCCCCCGAGCGAACCCAGACGACGCCCCAACCGCCGGGACCGGGGTTTCCGCTGCACCCGCCGTCGGTGAACAGGCCCTCTGTAGGGTCGCTGGTCATCGTGGCTGCCTTCGGCGCAGCTTTGACGTCCTTGGCCGCCTTGCACTTGCGGCATTGTTGCGGTCTCCAGCCGGGATAGCGGCTGAGCACCTCGGCGCTCAGGCTGAACTCCTGACCGCAGGTGGCGCATTGGAAATCGGGCATGGCCGGAATCGTACCAGCGACGGCGCCGGACTCCGGTGTCTTAGCGATCCCCGCATTTGGGTAGGTCGGGGCAACGAGCGACAAGGAGTTCACCACGAAGGGCAACCGTAGGCAGCACGACGCGATCCCGCGATCGGTCGGTCGCGTGGGCAGGGTGACCCGGCAGCCGGTCCTTTGGGCCCTGGCTACCGCCGGGATGGCGGCTTCGGGAGACAGGGGCCGGAGGGCAGCCGTTCGGGGGACCGGGTGTTATCTGGTCGGTGCAGCGATGGGCAACCTGCCGAAGCCGGTCTTTGGCCGGGCTCAGCCCAGGCACCGATGGGCCCGCAAGCCCCAGGTGATCCGCGGCTCGTTTCCTTCCGGCCACGCGTGCGCCGAGGTGGCTTTTGTGTTCGGGGCCGCCCAGGAGGCCCCTCTGGCTTTTCTTCCGTTCGGGACGATGGCAATGCTCGCGCACCTTTCCCTGACCCGGGATGGCAAGCACTACGTCACCGACACTCTGGTCGGGGGCACAGTCGGCGTGTTGATCGCCGCCTACGCAGGACGCCGTTGGCCGACTGACGTAACACGGAGGATCGGGCTGAACCGGCAGATTGCTACCGATTAGCGCTGCATCATCCTGCCGACCGCGGCCATGAGCTCCTGCGCCTGGTCATCCGGCTCCTCTGGCCCGCCCTCACCTCCCACCAGGCAGTGCCGGACGTGGCCGTCCAAAAGCCCAAGGGCCACCTTGTCCAACGCCGCCCGTACGGCGTTGATCTGGGTGAGGACGTCGATGCAGTAGCGGTCCTCCTCGATCATCTTCGTGATGCCTTTGACCTGACCCTCCACGCGAGCCAGCCGCTCCCGCAGGTCGTCCTTCGATGTGCTGTATCCGCGTGCGGCCATCTGCCCTCCCAACTCGAAAATTCGGTTGACACAGATACCCTAGGGGGGTACCGTACTACATACCCCCGGGGGGTACCCGACCATTATCCCCCGAACCGCAAGAGTTTGAAGCCGGGAGGTTGGATATGAGTGGAATAGTGGATATAACGGAGCGTCCGTCCGAGGTGGGGAGCGACCCGATGGAGCCGGTCGAACATCACGAAGCGCACGAAGCACATGGCGGCCACGAGGGCCACGGAGGGCACGGCGACCACGCCGCCATGTTCCAGCGCAAGTTCTGGCTGAGCCTGGCCCTGACCATCCCGGTGGTCCTCTACAGCCACATGCTGATGGAGCTCACCGGGTGGATGGCGCCCGCCTTCCCGGGTTCCCGGTGGGTCCCTTCGGTTCTGGGGACCGCAGTCTTCCTTTACGGCGGTCCGGTCTTCTTGACCTCCGGCTGGGACGAACTGAAGTCCCGGAAGCCCGGGATGATGCTCCTGATTTCGATGGGCCTGCTGGTTGCCTTCGGCGCCTCGGCGGCCACTGCGCTGGGCCTGATCGACGTGGACCTGTGGCCCGAACTGGCCACCCTGGTGACCATCATGCTTCTCGGTCACTGGATCGAGATGCGGTCGCTTGGCCAGGCGCAAGGAGCGCTGTCGGCTCTGGCCGCCCTCCTGCCGGATGAGGCCGAGCGGGTAGGCGACCACGGGGTCGAGACCGTCGCGGCGTCGGACCTCAAGCCGGGCGACGTCGTGCTGGTGCGTTCGGGAGGCCGGGTCCCGGCCGATGGGTCGATCGTCGACGGGCAGGCAGAGATCGACGAGTCGATGGTGACCGGGGAGTCCCGCCCGGTAGCAAAGAGCTACGGGGACAAGGTGGTGGCAGGAACCGTCGCTACGGACTCCTCCATCCGGGTCCGGGTGGAGGCGGTCGGTGAGAACACCGCGCTCGCAGGTATTCAACGGCTGGTGGCCGAAGCACAGGCCTCCCGTTCCCGGGCGCAGGCGCTGGCCGACCGGGCTGCCGCACTCCTGTTCTACGTCGCCGCAATCTCGGGCGCAGCGACGTTCCTGGCCTGGTCGGCCCTCGGCCAGACCCAGACCGCTTTCGTCCGGACCGTCACGGTGCTTGTCATTGCCTGCCCCCACGCTCTCGGGCTTGCCATTCCGCTGGTCATCAGCCTCTCCACTTCCATCTCCGCCAAGGCCGGCATCCTGATCAAGGACCGCCTGGCGCTGGAGCGCATGCGTACGGTGAAGGTGGTGCTGTTCGACAAGACCGGAACCCTAACCAGGGGAGCGCACGTGGTCACCGGGGTCGCAGGGCTGGGCACCACCGACGACGACGTTCTGGCTCTGGCCGGCTCGGTGGAATCGGAGTCCGAGCACCCGGTCGGACGGGCAATCGTCACCGCCGCGTCGGAGCGGGCGCCCCTCCAGCCGGTTGAAGACTTCCGCTCGCTGACCGGTAGGGGGGTTACCGGCCGTGTCGGCGGGTCGGAGGTTGCAGTCGGAGGTCCGGCGCTGCTGCGTGAGCTCGGTCTGGACGAGCCCGAAGAGCTATCTGCAAAGCTCGACGAGTGGAGGAGCAGGGGAGCGGCGGTGCTGTTCACCCTGAGGGACCGGCGGATCGTCGGAGCGGTTGCGCTTGAGGACGAGATCCGGCCGGAGTCGGCGGAGGCGGTAGACGATCTGCACCGGCTCGGCGTCCGGGTTGCCATGATCACCGGGGACGCCCGGCAGGTCGCCGACTCGGTCGCTGCCCGGCTTGGGATCGACGAGGTCTTTGCCGAGGTGCTTCCCGACGAAAAGGAGAAGGCGGTCGCCGAGCTTCAGGGCCGGGGGCTGCTGGTGGCGATGGTCGGGGACGGCGTGAACGACGCTCCCGCGCTCGCCCGAGCCGATGTTGGTATCGCAATCGGAGCCGGCACGGACGTGGCCATCGAGTCGGCTGGTGTCGTACTGGTGTCGTCCGACCCCCGGGCGGTGACCGGCCTGATCCGGCTCTCCCGGGCGTCCTACCGCAAGATGCTGCAGAACCTGGCGTGGGGCGCCGGCTACAACCTGTTCGCCATCCCGCTGGCGGCGGGGGTGCTGTCGTCAGCCGGCATCACGCTGTCGCCGGCGGTAGGGGCGGTCCTGATGAGCGCATCGACGGTGATCGTTGCACTGAACGCCCAGCTTCTCAGGCGGGTGGACCTCACCAGGGCCGAGTTGCACGATAGGCCGGAAGAGGTGGCCGGAAGGTCCCGACCGAGCTTGCTCGCGTAGCTCTTTGGTAACGTAAGACCATGGATCTCAGGAGAGCCAGCACCCGAATCGGTACGTTCCGGCTCTGGGTGCTGGTGTTTCTCCTCCTCTTCTTGGTGCTTTGCGGAATGCATCTTTTCGTGTTGCACCACGACGGGGACTCCCACTCCTTCGAGTTTGCCCTGGCCTTTACAGTCGCCCTGGTCCTTGCCGTGGCGACCGGCTCCAGCTACCTGGTCCACCCCCCGTCCAATCCGGACGGCCGGCGGGCTGCGTCGGGGCCACTGAAGGTGCCTCTGGCGGCAACGCCCGGGTTCGTTCAACCCATTCGGGTTTAGACCAAACTTTCGCACCACCCATGGTGTCTGCGCGCCCGCGCGCGACATGGGTCAACCATTCATCTGACGGCCTGCGTGGTCCGGCTGAGTCGGGAGTGCAGGTCAAAACGAGGAGGACAGCTATGAAACTCAAGAAGACATTTGCGGTAGTGGTGGCGGCGGCAGCGCTGATTGCCGCTGCTTGCGGGGACAAAGGTCCGTCCGCTGAAGACGCCGACCGGGTGGTCGAGGTGTCCATGAAGGACAATGCCTTCGATCCGAATTCGTTGTCCGTGAAGTCCGGTGAAACTGTGACCTTCAAGTTCACCAACGACGGCGCGGTGGACCACGACGCCTTCATCGGTGGCGCCGACGCACAAGAAGAGCACGGCGAGTCGATGGATTCGGGCGAAATGGAGGGCCACAATATGGATGACGGAGACTCGCTGCTGCTGGAACCGGGCAAGAGCGGCGAGCTCACCCACACCTTTGAGGACTCCGGAGAGGTCCTGATCGGTTGCCACCAGCCTGGTCACTACGAGGCCGGAATGAAGTCCACGATAACGGTTTCCTAGTGCTCAACGCGCTCCGCCGGTGGGCCGTCCCTGCAGCGGCAGCCGTGCTGGTGATCGCAGGTGCCGGCTCCGCAACGGCGCACGTGATGCTGGTTTCGAGCACTCCGGCGGACCAGGCGACCCTGTCGGTTCTACCGTCCACAATGGAGCTGGTGTTCAGCACCGATATGGAGCCGGCCGGCTCCGGGATTGTAATTACCAAAGACGGTAATCCGATCCCGTCGAAGGTGACCCAGCCCACCGCCCTGCGGCTGATCGTGGAGCCGACCGCGCCGCTTTCCGACGGCGGTTACCTGCTCTCGTGGACGGTCAAAGCCGGCGACTCTCATCCGCGGTCGGGGGCGGTAGGTTTCGCCATCGCGCAGAGGTCGGAGGCTGCCCCGGCGCCGGGGCAGACGGCGGAGGCCCTGGTCGTTCACCCGGCAGGCCACGTAGCTGCCCCTCCCCACGGGGGAGACGTGGAGCATCTGGCTTCGGCAGAGTGGCTCGGCAGAGGAGCCAGATGGCTCTCTCTTCTCGGCGCCCTACTCGGCATCGGTGTGCTGGCCTTCGCCGCCGGCTCGCTTACCGGGAGCCTGTTCGAGGTTCGAGCTGCGGCGTTCTGGGTCCGGCGGGCAGGGGTAGCGGTCGTGTTCGGCACTTTGCTGGAGGTCTGCGCAATGGGACCGTTGCTCCACGGTTCGTGGGGTATGGGGCTGGCGCCCAGCGGGATACTGTCGGCTCTCGAGGGACCTTTCGCCATGGCGGTGCTCCTGAAACTCGGAGGCGGGCTGGGCATGCTCTTCGGAGCACAACTGGCGGCCCAGCCCATTGTTGGGGCTCAGCCGAATGAGTTCCCTGCCGGCGTGGGTCGCCACTCGGGCGGTGCGTTGGATTTGGCCACCAGGCCGGCCGACGTGGCTACCCACCGGCTTAACGTGGGAAGTTCGCCGATCGCCCTGGTTGGAGCCGCCGTGGTGACGCTGTCGTACCTGTTCGACGGTCACACAGTGACCGCGGAACCTTCGTGGCTGGTGCGAATCGCCGATGTCGTGCACGTGGCCGGGGCAGGCGTTTGGGTGGGCGGAGTAGCGATGATGGCATGGGTTCTGAGTCGCCGGCGGCGGCGCAACACGGCCCTACGGGCCGGTGAGCTGGCCATCCGGTTCTCGGCCGTTGCAGCCGTGGCGCTGGTTGCGGTTGCATTGGCGGGGATCGCTTTGAGCTTCGGCATTCTCGACTCGCCGAAACAGCTGGTTTCCACCGGGTTCGGGAGGCTCCTCCTGCTCAAGATGATGGCCGTCGGCGCCGCCGCAGCGATCGGCGGATACAACCACCGTTACGTCATCCCCAACCTGATCCTCTCGCCCACGGACGGCGCCGCGTCGGAGCAGTTGCGCTCGACGGTTCGGATCGAGGCGTGGATTCTTGTTGGAGTGGTCGGACTCACCGCTGCCCTGGTGGCTGCAGCAACCTAAACGCGAAAAAGGGGCCGATTCTTTGGGAGGCACGGCCCCTTTTATCGGGCCCCTTCCCAGTGTGGGGCCCTTTCGCATCGGCTCGCCTTCCGGCGGACCGTTCTCTGCTCGCTTAGTCGGAGGGAGAGAGGACTGCATACTAACCAGATATGAGAATATTCTCAAGTCCTACATTATCCGGATCGACCACGCCACCTAAAGACCGAGAACACGTCGGAGAAGTCATCGGTCCAGACCCGGGCCCCCGGCTCGACCACGAGGTCGGTCCACATGGGGTTGTCGTCCAGTTCGTCCAGGTTGTTCATCGACGGGGTTAGGACCACCCAGTTGGAGGCGGATTTGCCCTGGGCCAGGTGCTCGAGCGTCTGGGGGTTCCAGCCGTAGCGGGAGGAAAGTCCCAGCTCCCACGACAGGTTCGCCAGCACCGGCTGCAGGTCCAGGTAACGGTTTGAGATGTGGACCATGACCACACCCCCGGGCGCGAGCTTGCGCATGTAGAGCTCGACGGCCTCCCTGGTGATCAGGTGTACCGGAATCGAGTCCGAGTTGAATGCGTCGACCACGATCACCCCGAAGTGCCCATCCGGCACGTCGTCCAGCGAGAGCCGGGCGTCCCCGATGACCACCTCGTGGTTGCCGGGGCACTCCGAGAGGAAGGTGAACAGATCCGGGTCCCGGGCGATCCTCTCAATAGCAGGATCGATCTCGAAGAAGGTCCAGTCCTGCCCGGGCCGGGCGTAGCAGGCCAACGACCCGGTCCCCAGCCCGATGACGCCGATGTTGGGGGCGGCGGCGGCGGGCAACTCGGTCAACACCTGCCCGATGGGACTCTCCCGGTGGTAGTAGGACAACGGTTCGAGCTCCTTGCTGGGGTCGGTGCTCTGGATCCCGTGCAAGGTCGTGCCGTGCATCAGCCGGTGGAAGCGGCCGCCCGTGTCGCCCAACACCTCCTGCACGCCGAAGAAGGTTCGGTCAGAGAACAGGACCTCCGACTGTCCGCTGGCGATCATGGCGCCGACTATCACGGCCCCTACCGCAAGCCCGAAGCGCAGCGGGCGGGTCACCATCAGGGCGCACAAGCCCAGGACGACGGTGAGGGCCACCACCCGGCCGATCGTGGGCAGCCAGCGTTGTGCACCGAGGATCAAAAACACTGTGACGAGCATGTAGGCGGTCGGGATGATCCCGAGCACGATCCGCTCTCTCGTGGAACCTACGCTCTTCTTCTTCGACGCCAGGTGCGGCATCAGCATGCAGGCCAGGACGATGGCGAGCGGGTACTCCAGAAGGTCGTCGAACACCACCGGGGCCACGAGCGCGGTGAACGCCCCTCCCAGTACCCCTCCAAGCGCCATCCACAGGTAGAACTGGGTGAGGTGGCGGGCCGGCGGCCGGTCCCCGGCCAGTTGGGCGTGACAGAGAAGCGAAGCCACGAACAGGCCGAGAAGCGGGAGGCCGAGGACCACCCACCGGGGCAGGCTGTCGTCGTCCAGCAGCATCACCAGGACGAGCATGATCAGCACGATGGCGTGTATCCGGGAGGTCGACACCAGCGGGAACGGTTTTGAGGACGAGAAGACCAGGATGAAGGTCAGCAGGTAGAGGGCCAGCGGGATCACCCATAGGAGGGGAATCGCTGCGATGTCGGTGCTGATGTACGTGGTGACCGCCAGCATGAAGCACGAGGGGACGAATGCCAGAGCCACCCAGTGCAGACGGCGGACTGCAGTTACCGGCCGCGGCGCAGCTTCAGTCGTCTCCTCGGCTTGTTCAGTGACCGGGTCCGCATCTTCGCCGCGGCGACTCCGGATCGCCATCACGGCGCAGGCGACCGTGCCGGCGGCGAGGGCGCCGTAGCCCAAGGCCCACACCCGGGTTTGATCCGCCAGTCGCAGCGCCGGCTCCATCAGGAAGGGGTACGAGAGCAGCGCAAGCATGCTTCCGGCGTTGCTGGCGGCGTAGAGGAAGTACGGGTCCTTGCCCGACGGGTGCCCGGTGGAGGCAAACCACCTCTGCAGCAGGGGGGCGGAGGTGCTGAGAACGAAGAACGGCAGCCCGATGGCGAAGGTCAGCAGCCACAGCAGCCACAGGACGGGGAACTCCTCCGGCGGCTTCCACCCGTCGGGGACCGAGATCGGGAGCAGCAGCAGCGGAAGCAGGACCACCGGGATGTGCAGCATCGCCTGCCGGCGCACGCCGAGCCGGGTCACGCTCCAGTGGGCGTAGGCGTACCCGGCAAGAAGGGTGGCCTGGAAGAACACCATGGAGGTCGCCCACACCGCCGGGGTGCCACCGAGGAGCGGGAGCACCATCTTCGCGAACATCGGCTGGACCAAAAAGAGCAGGGCCGAGCCGGTAAAGAGCGTGAGGATGAAGACGGCAAGAATCGCGACCGATCGATTCTTCTTCTCGGCGGTCGGAGCCTCGGGGACTTGTTGGTCGACTGTCATGACCGCAGGATCATAGGCGGGCAGGCCCTGGGGGGCTAGGGCGCTACCAGCTCAGCTCGATCTCGATCTCGGACTCCTCGCCGATCTCGATCTCCACGCTCAGCTCGACCTGGGCCGGGATCTTGGCGGTGAACGCCATGCCGCTTCGTGTGAACTCGACCTGGTTGTGGCGTGAGATCTGGTCCGCCAGCGACCGAAGCCGGGCCGCAGCATCCTCCCGGCTCATCTTCTGCTTCTCGGTGATCTCCAACAGCTCGTCGGCCAATTTGATCCTCCTGTCTGGTGGCGGAACGCTTTTGCGAGCGTAACAGCGAGCCGGGCGGAGCCCCACCACATGTTCACCTTCTGTTCAGTTACAGACCACCTACGGCCGGGCCCCGCTGGGTAGCGTGCGGATATGAGCTTCATGTCCCACATGAGCAGGCCGCTTCTTCTGGTTGAGGACGAGCCGTCGCTGTCGGAGGCGATGGGCTACTCGCTGGAGCGGGAGGGCTACCGGGTGGAGGTCGCCGCCGACGGGAGGCAGGCGATCGCGAGCTTTAGGGCCAATGCGCCGCAGCTGGTGCTTCTCGACCTGATGCTGCCGCAGATGTCCGGGGTGGACGTCTGCAAGCTGATCCGCTCGGAGTCTACGGTCCCCATTCTCATCGTCACCGCCAAGGACGCCGAAGCGGACAAGATCGCCTGCCTGGAGATGGGGGCCGACGACTACATCACCAAGCCGTTCTCGATGATGGAGCTCATCTCCAGGGTGAGGGCGCACCTGAGGCGAGCGTCGCTCACTGAGCGGGTCGAGGACCAGTCCACCTTCTGCGCCGGGCCGGTGCAGATCGACGCGGCCGCGCACCAGGTCAGGGTGCGGGGAAGGATCGTTGCTCTCCCTCCGAAGGAGTTCGACCTTCTGAGCGCGCTGGTCGTCGACGCCGGCCGCCTCATGAGAAGGGACTACCTGATCTCGGAGGTGTGGGGGAGCGACTACTACGGCGACACCCGGACCCTGGACGTCCACGTGAAGCGCCTGCGCGACAAGATCGAAGTCGACCCGCGCCGGCCGCGCCACCTGATGACGGTCAGGGGACTCGGGTACAAGTTCGAAGCCTGATTGTTAACCAGTAGTTCAGTTTCGGACCACCCGCCCCCGTCCCGCCCCTCATAACGTCGTGGTGAGGGTTACTCGACGAAAGGG
>DASTUJ010000137.1 GCA_035759705.1 Actinomycetota bacterium
CGCCCGAGAACCGCTTCCGGTGACCTTTGACGCGACCACTGGGGAGGCGACCAGAAGGAACTCCTCTCGAAAGAGTGCGGTGACCGTCAGGGTTTCGGCATCCGGCGGGGTGGTGCTGATCACGAGGTCGTAGCCGCCGTCCTTTAGTCCGGCCAGGAGCCTTTCGGCCGGGCGGCCAAGCGTCACCTCGAGGCTGAGACCGGAGGCGACGAGATCGGCGAGCGCCGGAAGCACGCAGGTAGTGGTGAACTCGGGCGGCCCCGCCAGGTGCAGCGACGTATTAGCTTGTGTCTTCAATGGTCCCCTTGATCGTCGGATGCGCCGAATTGTCTCACCCGGCCCCTAATGTGAGAACGTGTCCACTCTTCTGGTTCGGCTCAAGGGAGCCCTCATTGTCGTGGCCCTGCTGGCTGCCGGCGTCTGGTATCTCACCCAGAACCCTCCGGTGGCGCGGGCCTTCTCCGGTGTAGTCGTCGCAGGCCTGGTTTTGACCATCTGGGCGTGGCGTATCAGATCCAGGGCGGCAGGCAAGCGCATCGGGGCCCTGGGCGATCTACTGAGCCTCACGCCGCCCGAGTTTGAGAAGGCGGTGGCCGGCGTGCTTGCCCGCTCGTCGTACCGGAAGGTCCGGGTGGTCGGCAAGGCGGCCGACCTCGGCGTCGACATCGCCTGCTTCGACCGCAGGGGCCGCCCGGTGGTGGTTCAGTGCAAACGGCACGCGCCGGGCATTGCCGTGGGGTCGGGAGAGATCCAGCGCTTCCTGGGGTCGATCACCCACGCCGGAGCGGACCGGGGGATCCTGGTGACGACCTCCCGGTTCTCCGCCCCGGCCATCGATCTGGCGGAGCAGCATGGTATCGAGCTGATCGATGGAACCGCTTTGGTGGAGTTGGTGCGGCGGGCCAACCGGCAACGAAGCCCGGTCGCGCAGGTTGAGCCCGGCTAGGCCCGGACTTGGACCGGCTCCGGTTGCGGCCGGCCGGCGGCTTCCAGGACCCGCTTGAGTGCCGTGGCCATCACCTGCGCTTCTTCAGCCGTGATGTGCCGGGCGAAGTACTCTTCGACGCCTTCTGCGGCTACCGGTCGGGCTACCTGGAGCACGGAGAGCCCCCGGCGTGTCAGGCCGGCGAAGCAGACCCGGCCGTCATCGCTGCAGGAGTGGCGTTCAACGAGCCCCGATCGCTCCATCCGGTCGACCAGACGGGTGATGCCGCTTTTGCTGAGGCTGACCGACTGCGCCAGCTGCTTCATCGGCATGCGTCCGGTCGTAGAGGAGCTGAGCTGGGCGAGGACCTCGTACCAGGTCAGCTGGATGCCGACCCGCTCCTGAAGCTCACGATCGAGCCGGTCGACCATTAAGGCGCAACTCTTCAGGAATACCGGAAAGGCGGCGCGGGCTTCTGAGTGGTCGGTGTCGGACACGCTCTCAATTGTAGATCCTGGTAGTTGCTACCGCAACGAATTCTTCGGGAGCGGCAAGACATAGGGATTTCTTTAGAATTCTTACTTTCCCTCTAGGCAAGGGGTGGCCGGAGTGAAAACATTAGGCGCCAATTCTGCCGACCTCGATCCGGAGGACCCCATGCCGTACCGCTCGAAGATTCACCGTCATGCCCCAATCATTCTCGCCATTCTGGGCGTGCTGATGCTGGGAGGTGCGGTCGCTACGGCGGTCGCTCCCCTTGATACCGGCTCTCGCCTCGCGGGCGACGGGGCGCAGAACGCGGGCAAGGAGGTCCACAGCCACGGCGCCGGAGCCCAGCACGGACCGAGCGCCAACCACCTGCCCCAGGTTCAGAACGGCGTCGACCTGGTCGGGTTCACCGACCTGTTCGGGACGAACGAGCAGGAGGGCCGCATCGGTGACGTGTCGGCCAAGGGGAACTACGCCTACCTGACGCTCTACTACGAGCCGCAGTGCGACCGGGGCGGCATTCGGATCGTCGACATCTCCGACCCGGCGAACCCCAAGGCCGCCGGTTACGTCCCGAGCCACCTGGGCACTTTTGCCGGGGAGGGATCCCAGGTGATCAGTCTCGACAACAAGTTCTTCAAGGGCGACGTCCTCATCTACCAGAACGAGATCTGCCCCGGCGTCAAGGAGCAGAACGGCGTCGGCGGCGTGACGCTGGTCGACGTCACCAACCCGCTGAAGCCGAAGAAGCTGGTCGAGGGCTTCGGCGACTTCACGGTCAAGGGCAAGAGCCAGACCCACTCCAACCAGGTGCACTCGGCCTTCGGCTGGACCAACGACGAAACCGGCCGGGCCTACGTGGTCATGACCGACGACGAGGAGGCGACCGACACCGACATCATCGAGATCACAAACCCGAGCCGGCCCAAGTTCGTCGCCGACTACGACTTTGCCCCGCAGTCCCGGCAGCCGCTGGGAGCGGTCCACGGGGACGCAACCTTCATCCACGACGAGATCGTCAAGAAGATCAACGGGCGCTACATCGGGCTGCTCTCGTACTGGGACGGCGGGTACATCCAGGTTGACCTGACCGATCCGACCAACCCGGTCTACCTCGGTGACACCGAGTACCCGGCGGTCGACCCGGTGCTGCTTGCCAGCAACGGCATCGCGCTTCCGCCCGAGGGCAACGGACACGAGGCCGAGTTCACCCGGGACAACGAGTTCTTCGTCGCCACCGACGAGGACTTCGACCCGTACCGGGTCACCGCGACCATCACCGAGGGGCTCCACGCCGGCTCCACCTTCACCGCAGTGCAGGGCTCGGCCACACCGCCGATTGACAACGACACCTCGATCACGGGAGATACACGCTTTCTCGGGCTGGCGTGTGAAGCAGGTTCCTTCCCGCCGGCGGATGCCGCCCACCCAATAGCTGTAATCGAGAGGGGGGTCTGCGACTTCACAGTCAAGATCCAGAATGCCGATGACGCCGGGTACCAGGGAGTGATCGTCTTCAACCGCACCGGGGAGGACGGCTGCGAAACACTGGTCACGATGCTCGCGGAGAATGACACCCCGGCGATGTTCGTATCCCGCACCGACGGGTTCCGGATCCTCGGCGCTTCGCTGGACGGATACACCTGTGGGCTGGACGGCACAGGCACCGCGACCCCGGCCGGGCCTGAGGCGTCGGCGGTCGACATCCGGGCGGTGTTCGACGGGTGGGGTTACATCCACCTGTTCGACGCCCAGACCTTCGCCGACCTCGACCAGTTCGCCATACCCGAGAGCCAGGATGAGGCGTTCGCTACCGGGTTCGGCGACCTGTCGGTGCACGAGGTGGCGACCGATCCGGACGTCGACCTGACCTACGTTGCCTACTACTCGGGCGGCCTGAGGGTGTTGAGCCACGCCGGAGGCACCCTCACCGAGGTGGGGTCGTTCATCGCGGGACCCGGCATGACGACAACCAGCGGCAAGCCGGTCACCCAGCAGGGCAACAACTTCTGGGGGATCGAGGTCCACAAGCACCCGAACGGGCAGAAGTACGTGCTGGCTTCCGACCGGGACTCCGGTCTCTGGATCTTCCAGCCGTAGGTTAAGAGGCGGCCCGGGCGTCATCGGACGCC